>JAJRBP010000273.1 GCA_028679405.1 Methanoregulaceae archaeon
GAATAATAACCGGACACAACAGACTGTAGGTATGGATACTTCGGGGACCTCACTTGTCATACTCCTGATCACGGAGTTTTTCATGGTCTTTTTCCTTGCTCTTGGATACCTGGTGAGGTACCGGGGAAGGCTCGATCTCCTCCGGGGGCATAACCTGGCGGCAGTCAGCGACCGGGCAGGCCTTGCCAGGTTTGTGGGAGGTAACCTCCTCGCCCTCGGAATTCTCGCAGGATTTATCTTTCTTTGTGAGATTTCATCACCCCCCCTCGCTTCCTTCTTCTTCTTTTGCTACCTGGCAGTCATCCTCGTGGTCAGTTTCATCACGGCCCGTGGCAGCCGCCGTTTTGAAGGGTCAGCAAAATGACCGGGCTGATAGAACCAGACAAGATTCCGGATTTTTATATCGCCCAGCCGGAGGGCTAAAAGTTTAACATCACCCTGGAGAATAAAATCAGGGTATATGATACGTGTGACGATTGACCGCGGTGGATGCGTCTCGTGTGGATCCTGCTGGGATATCTGCCCTTCTTTTTTCGAACAGAACCCGGACGATACGTTCTCACAGGTAATCGGTTCCTTCAGGATCTCGGATACCCTGGGAGAGGGCGATGCACCGGACGATCTCGACGGCTGCGTGAGGGATGCATCCGACGCCTGCCCCGTGCAGGTCATTGCGGTCGGTGAATAGGGGATATATGACCCGTATCACTTTGGAAATTATCAATACAATTCCTTTTCCTGTCATTTTTTTCCGCGGCAGGAACTCCTCACTTCGTAAAAATTCTGGGGACATCTCCATGAGATGCACCAAAATTGAAAACCTCCAGGTTGACTCCGCTACAGGAGTGTGCAGAGATGAATGAATTAAAGTCCCTGAGAATCGATCTCGGATTCACCGAGTTCCCGGTCAGGCACACCTGTGCAGGTGAGAATACTTCGCCCCGGATCACGATCGGCGGCCTCGATAACGAGACCTCACTCGCGGTACTTGCATTCAACCCGTTCGAGAAGTCATGCTGTTCATTCTCCACATGGCTGATCTGGAACATCCCTGCATCATCCGTTATCCCCGAGGGCATTCCCAATACTCAGGTCGTCGAGTCACCAATCAGGGGTGTCCAGGGGATGAACGATTATGGGAAGATCGGGTACAGCGGCCCATGTGCTCCGCATGGAGCGATGATCCGCTATAATATCAAAGTATACGGGCTCGATACCTTTCTGGATCTCCCTCCAGGCTCGATCAAGCATGACCTTATCGGGGCGATGCGGGGGCATGTTCTGGCTTTCGGCGATACCGTGGCGATGTGGACGGCTCTTTAAGATTTGAATATACGGAATTTCACCACCGGTCTTTTGTCTTTTTAGAAGTACGCCACAGGATACGCTAAGGTGAACCGGATATCCAGGGAAAGAACGCCTCGCGTATCAGGGAGTGCAGGGCTAAGGTTAATTTTTACTGTTTTCACCACCGGCAACCTTCTCTGCAAGTTGTCTTGCAGATAACTCATGGTGAAAAGAAGTGCAATACACGCGGTCTTCCTCCTGAACAATAATCCCCGCGACATCTACGAGAACGATGAGGGAATTATGGACAGGTATCACATCCTTCCTGACAACCGGGACAATAGTCCGGTTACCGCACATCCATGGAACCCCGAAAACATATGCCGCGGTCACTCAATCCCCCCGGAAAGATATCCGAGCGCCTCCCGAAACTCCGGATCTGCACACATCTTCACGCCGGTCGTGATAAGCAGGACCGGATTCCTGATTCTAATCACGGTCTCAATGAATCCGTCGATCACCATCCGGTCGAAGACCGGTTCGAAGGAGACAGATCTTCCCGGGGTATCGTTCAGGAATGGCTGGAAAGCCGCCAACGCACCATAAAGGATCCCGGTCCTGTAAGGATCCCCGAGTCCGATTCGCAGGTCCGCTTTCAACGAATGAACTGACATGAGGCGCAGGAAACGGATTGCAGCCCGGACCATTGCAGGAGCAGCCGATACCAGGCCGGTGAGTGAAGCCGTGGAGGAACCGGCACGATTCGTGTCTCTCCGACCAATGAATCTCTTCATCATTCCGCAGGCTCTCCTGGAAATAATCACTTTCTTGTTGAGCAGGACTTCGAGGCAAGCCCCGGGCCGTCGCCTGAATGAAATAATCCCAAAGGAAATTGTATAAATCGTCTCAATTCGTCCATCCCTCAGATTAACTGAGCAGGCGAGGTCGAGCGGAATGAATACAAACGCCGCTACCGGAAAGATCGCTGTCAGGATAAGGACTGGGAGCACGAGGAGGATGAGTTCCATTCGCTGGAGAATTTCAGGGGATCTTCTCCGGGCTCTCCTCTTTCCGCTGGTTCATACTCTTGAGGGCCTCGATCACCCTGGGGGCGAGCGATTCGCTCAGTGCAGCAATCACTTCTGCGACCGGATTTTCCTTCCGGAACGAGAGTACCTGGATCCCCTCTGGTCCACGTACGTCCTTGTGGACGACAATGAGCGCGACCGGCTCGATCCCTCCGCCACCACCGCTTCCATGCCCGCCACCCTTCGGGCCGGTTCCTGTCCCCGCTCCAAATCCGAATCCGAACCGCGCTATCGGTATAACAGTTTTGTCGACAAGGTCTATCGGGGCTCCGACCACGTTCTTCGTCGAGAGGAGGCGTTCCAGCTCATCTGCCGTTTCTTTCAACAATTCTTCACTCGTCATAGCTGAACAGGGTGGAGGTAAGGATACTGCACATATGAATCTATGTGAGAAACCGTAAATTCGGGGCACCGGGCATGGCCGATATATTTCTCCGCGGCCACGATCCACCCGTATTCCATGCCATCAGGATTGTTCGGATTTCACCATTTTGTTCACAATACCGATTTGTTGAATAAACCCTGACATTGGAGAAGTCTCATATAGCTGGCCTGTAGAGGAGTGGACAATGGCAGAGGTCATCCTTGTCGATTCAGGCGATCGGAAAAGTGCTATAGATGCGATTTTCGACAGGATCGGTGTGGAACAATTCAAGGGGATGCATGTGGCCATTAAGGCGAATTTCAACAGTGCAGATCCGTTCCCTGCATCCACACATGAGGAAACACTCGCGGGTGTCATTTCCGGACTGAAGGATGGAGGAGCACGTGATATCGTGCTCGCCGAACGAAGTGGAATGGGCGTAACCCGTGAGGTGCTCGAAGAGCGCGGGATCTTCCGGATGTCCCGGGCGCTTGGTTTCCGGGTCGTCGTGATCGATGATACTGGTCCGGACGGATTCGCCGGCATTCCACCTGACGGGCTGCACTGGAAACGGGGGTTTTTGATCGCGAGAGTTTTTACGGATGCCGATCGGGTGGTCCAGACCTGCTGTCTGAAAACCCATCGTTTCGGTGGGCATTTCACCCTTTCGCTCAAGAACTCGGTAGGTTGTATCGCCCGTTACGATCCGGCCGGAGGCTATGACTACATGCATGAGCTTCATTCCTCGCCACATCAGCGACTGATGATAGCGGAGATCAACAAGTTTTACCATACGGATCTCGTGATCATGGACGCAACCCAGGCCTTCGTGAAGGGAGGTCCGGATACCGGCGACCTGGTACGGCCCGGGCTGATGATCGCCGGCAATGACCGGGTAGCCGTGGATGCGGCCGGGGTCTCCCTTCTCCGGTCGTACGGGAGCACAAAAGAAGTGATGAAAGGGCCGGTCTTCTCACTCGAGCAGATCGCGAGGGCGGCGGAGCTGGGGGCAGGAGTCTCAACGCCTTCAGGGATCGATCTTGTCCCGCTGGATAAAAAATCGAAAGCCGCAGCGGAGCGGATAAGGGAGTATCTTGATGCAGGTTGAATAGATTTCCAATAGAGGAGAGGTTTTGGATGGCGGTATTTGAAGTTGAGGAATCCCAGGCTGTCGGGAAATATGTCCGGGCGCGTGCCAGGGAATTCGAGGAGAAACATGCGCCGGTATCGGTATTTCTCACGGACCAGCGGGGGATGTGGGATCTCAGAATAACCTACGGGGAACGGTCGAAGGGTGTGGCCTATATCTCCGCACCGGACGCCGGTGGAAAGGTTGCGCGTATCCGCTGGCCGGGCGGAGATATCGTGACCCTCCGGACGGACCAGGGGGTGACGCTCGACGGTTTTATCATCGAAACACTGAAGAATGAGGAAGAGTGGCTGACAAGTCAGAGCGGACATTGAGAAAGAGCGTGGGCAATAAATATCCCTTCTTCTAAAGACTTCCCCATGCGACGCCTGGAAGGGATGGTTGATGACAAGGTGTATGCCCTGGCCATGGAGGACGCGAAAAAAAAAGGGATACCAATCCAGGACTGGATAGCATTTGTCCTCAGAGAGTATCTCACCCGTGAGCACTCCCGGCACGAAGTTTCATTATCGGACGAAGATAGTTCTGATATCCGTGTAAACAAGATTCCCCAGTCCCGGGCACCTGTTATCCCAGGACCACATGGACAGCCCGAC
>JAJRBP010000047.1 GCA_028679405.1 Methanoregulaceae archaeon
GTCCGGGAGCGTCGCGCCGGTGAACCGCTGGTAAACATGCACCTTTTCGCGAACCGTGCGTTCACCCTCCAGAACATAAACATCCTGCTCATCCAGCTCGCCATGGCGGGGGTCATGATCCTGATGCCCTTCTTCCTCGAGTTCGTCAAGCGCCTTCCCACCGACAATGCAGGAACTGTCCTTCTTGCCCTTCCCATCGGGATGATCCTCACCTCGCCGATCGCCGGGAGGATTGCGGACGCTGCGGGCACGAAAAAACCCATCCTCGCAGGGTTCGTGATCTGTACCATCGCGCTCCTCCTCCTCTCCACGATGAACCAGCAGACGAGCATCGGCCACGTCGCGATCTACCTTTTCCTGCTCGGGGCGGGGACCGGTGTCGCCTATGCGCCGCTGAACAGCGCGGTGATGGGCGAATCGCCGGTAAAAGACCGGGGGATGACTTCCGGACTTATCAAGATGATGACCAACCTGGGATCGTCCCTCGGGGTCGCCCTCTCGATGCTGGTGGCCGGTGCGGCAATCGGGCCGAGACTCGCCCAGGAAGCCACACGCACCCTCGTCCCGGCGGAACTTGCCGTCGGGTTCGACGTGGCCTTCCTCTTCCTCATGTTCGTCGAGCTGCTGGGGCTCGTCCTGATGCTCGCGGTAAAAGAGAGGGAGAACCCCTACAGCACGGAAGGAGAGCCGGTGACCGCCTTCTGAAACGGTCCGGTCCCGATTTACCCGTTTACCCGGGAACGACGGCGATCTCCATGCCGGCGATCTCCTGGAAAACCTTTGCCTGCTTCGATTTTGTCCAGCGGTCAAAGACCAGGGACTGGAACGGCTGCCAGATCACCACCCAGGAAAAGATGGTAAGCACGTTTACCGCGATGGCCGCGAGCGGTTCGTGGGAATGGGGGGCAAGGAACGCGATCCCGATAAGGCATGGGACGCACACGCCCACGGTCAGCTGGATCTCCCGGAGCCCGATACGCTGGGTCAGTCTCATCTCCCTCCGGACATCTTCCGCCCGCCGGAGGAAATGGGACCGTATCGCGGCGGGGAGGTCCGATTCCCGCCCGGTGGTGAGCTCGGACCCGGGAATTGAGACCTCCAGGCGGTCCCGGCGGGCTGCATGGAGGGGATCGGGGGTATCGAGTACCAGGCGGCCGATCATGTCCTCGGCCCGGTCCGAGAGTTCCCGGTCGGACTCCGGCGCCGGGTCGTCCGGGTCGAAGAAATGAGCGATTGTCCTGAACGAGACCAACACCTTTTTTTTATCTTCGGATTCCCTGCCCCTTTCCATGTGTCTTTCCTCTCCTTTCCTTCTCACTATCTTTCATCGCCATCCATAGATGAGTCCTTTCCTCCCCGGGTTATCAGGCAGGCCGGGGTACCTGCCGGTTGGAGAATCCGGGTGAAGTCCCGGCCGGCGGGGACACGGCACATTCAAGTCCTCCTGCAGGGAATTTCAATGCACATGCGCACGTCCTGTCGTGGGGTACGAAAGTGAACAGCCGTTATCCTTTCCTGATCTCGGTGCCGCACGGGGGGACGTCGGTCCCTCCGGAACTCTGCGACCGCATCGCGCTCTCCGGGTCCGAGGTCTCGTTTTACAGCGACCCGGCCACAAGGGTGATGTACGAATTCAGGGACTCAGTCTCCGCATACCTCGATACCCCGGTTACCCGCATGGCGGTGGACCTCAACAGGAATCCCCTCGACCTCCCTCCCAGGAAACCTGACGGAGTGGTCAAGTCGAGGACCGCCTTCGGGACCCCGGTGTACCTGGAAGGCAGTTTCCCGGAGATGCCGCTTGTGCACCACATGCTGATGACCCACTTCTTCCCCTACCACGAGGCCCTCGACCGTCTCCTCGATAACGGGGACGTGAGCCTCGCCCTCGACTGCCACAGCATGCTCCCGGTCGGCCCGCCCGACCAGAAAGACGCGGGTGCCAGGCGGCCGCTCGTCTGCCTCGGCAACAACGGCGACCGGGCCGGGAAGTCCCGCCGGGGCGGGCTCGCCACGTGCCCGTCAGAGTGGATATGCGGGCTTGCGGGGGCATTCCGCACCGAATTTCCCGGCAGGGGGGAGGTGGCGATCAACGTCCCGTACTCAGGCGGGTTCATCGTCAACGCCCATTACTGGCACCGGGGCATCCCGTGGATACAGGTCGAGATGAACCGGTCTCTCTACGAACCCCCGGGTTCACGGCCGGATTCGTTCCTGGCGCCGGACCAGGAAAGGCTTGTCTCCCTCAGGGAGCGGGTATGGCGGGTCCTTGCGGATTTCTGGGACTCGATGCCCGGGTAAAACCGGATTCGCAGGAATCGTACGACCGGATTGAACCCGCGGGATAAATGGCAATACCTCCCGGTATTTTCACGAAAACCGCATAGTAAGAGGAATTCCCGGATGGATCAGATCCCTTTTTCAGGGAAACGGGGAAATGACAATTGTGAAAATACTCCCTCGCGTACATACGATCATCTGCCTGCTTCTCGCTCTCGCACTCCTTCTCATCGGCCCTGCCTGTGCCGTTGCGGACGACTGCGGCTGCGGAGGAGTGCCGGATGCCAGCCCGCCCTCGGGGTGGGACAACCCGGATGCCACCATGGACGATTCCGGGGGACTGTCGTCCGGCAGCGGGTCCGGTCCTTCAGGGGATTCGTCCTCTTCAGCATCCACCGGCCCGGAATCGGGTTCGTCATACGATTCGGGATCGTCATCCTCCTCATCATCCTCATCGGGTTCTTCCTCCCCGGGATCGGGCGGCGGGGCACCGGGTGACAGCTCGTTCGACAACGCGCTGACCTGGCGGAAGACGGCCGAGGCCAGGTTCGCGGAAGGGAACCTCACCACCTCGCTCGATGCCTACAACATGTCCCTCCGGATAGACCCGTACTCGACAAAGGCGTGGTCGGGGAAAGGGGATGTCCTTACGGCCCTGGGTAACTACACGGAAGCGTTGTCGGCGTACGACCGCGTCATCAGGCTGGACCCCGGCGACGAGAAGGCCTGGATAAAGAAGGGTGGGATCTTCATGGT
>JAJRBP010000153.1 GCA_028679405.1 Methanoregulaceae archaeon
TGTCGGGATCATGACGACCGACAAGGGTACGTCTCTCTACTTCGAAATGTGCGACCGGGTGTTCAGGGAACAGGCGAGCGGGATCCTCGGTCCCGGTCTCTACAGGTCTATCCTGGCCAGGTCCGCCCGGCCGGGACCGGAATGATCCCTCCCGCACCGGACGAACAGGGGAGTATCCTTTGGTTTCCCGACATTGCGGAAACTCTGCGCCCGGAATCCGGGCCGCTCACCGGGCTGACTTTCCCGGGAGAAGAGGAAATGTCCGGGTATTCCATGAGCAGGACGGTCCGGGCAGGAAACCGGCCTTTCCTTTTCCGCATCAGCGATCTTCTAGTAGGATCCGGCCCAATCAGCTTATATGCGCTGCACTGTCCTCGCGAGCGGTTCCAAGGGGAACTGTATCTGCATCCAGGGTGAGAACGGTGCAGTCCTCGTGGACGCGGGGCTCTCGGTGCGTGAAACGCTCGCCCGCCTCTCGGCGGCCGGGTGCAACCCTTCATCAATCGAGGCAATCCTCGTGACGCACGAGCACACCGATCACGTCAGGGGGCTCGGTCCGCTCGCAAGACGTCTCGGGGTCCCCGTATACGGAACGGCCGGTACGCTCAGGGACCTCAACCCGGCAAACAGGGTGACCTGCAGGATGCACGAGACCTATCATTCCGGGGACTTCACGATCGAACCATTCCCCACCTCGCACGATGCAAGGGAACCCTGTGGTTACCGGATACGGACGGGAGACCTCTCGATTGCATGCTGCACCGATACGGGGATAATCACCGACCGGATGCTCCCCATTTTCAGGAGTTGCGAGGCCGTGGTAATCGAGAGCAACCACTGCCCTGACATGCTCATGCGAGGACCGTACCCTGCATACCTGAAAAAGAGGATCCTGTCGAGCCGCGGACACCTCTCGAACCAGGACGCAGCCCGCTGCCTGCAGAGCATCGGCACCGAGGTGCAGGCAGTGATCCTTGCCCACCTGTCCGAGGTGAACAATACTCCGGATCTTGCCCGAAGTGTATCCGAAGGGGGGCTCGGTCTCTGCAAATACGATCTCAAACTCGCCGTTGCGCTCCAGGTGACCGAGGGGATCGACCGGATGGTTACGATCGATCTCTAGGATATTTTCATTCATCCAATAGCTGGAGCAAGCCGTTCTGGTCGATCGATCTCTGACCTGGTCTTATACATTGCAGCTGGAGCAGGCAGTACTGGTCGATCGATCCCTGGATTTTTTAGTCTTTCATCCGCAGCTGGAGCAGGCAGTACTGGTCGATCGAGTCCAGTAAGACCTTCTTCGCGGTCTTTACCCTCTTCTCGTCCTCTGAGAACGTATCCTGGGCCAGGTAATCGATCAGCATCAGGTAATGGTTCTTTGAGACCAGGCGTTTCTTGATGTCCTCGAGGATGGCGAACGCCTCGGTTTTCTTCCCGGAGATAAGAACGAACGCGAAGTCCTGGAGAAGGAGGATATTTACCGGGATCCCCTTTTCCACGGCGATCTTCCTGAAACTCGAATATGCATTGGTCTGCATGGAGATGATAGAGAGCTGGAGACCGTAATAGATAGGCTCGAGCTCCTTCGGGTGCTGCTGCATCATCTGCCTGACGACCGCAGCAGCCCCGGAAGCTTCTCTCCCCTCGATCCTGAAATGGTACAGTTCGCGGAGGAAGAACATGTCATCGAAATACTTCTCCGAGGCGATCTTCAGGAGCTCTCCCCTGATCTCCCGGTTGCCGTCTTTCTTGGCCTTTTCAAGGCCTATCCTGATGAACTCGGGCTCCTGGGGGAACCATTCGATCGCGAGCTTGAGCATATACCAGAATATCTTGTTGAGTTTCAAGTCCTGGACGACCTGCGGGAAGCGAAGCCTGCCCACCGGTGGTTTCAGGCGGACAAGCTCGATCATCTGCTCCCTGGCCCGGAGCTCCATGTCGCTCGGCCTCCCGCCCGACTGGGTCTTCGACGCACCTTCCTCGGTGGCGAGGCTGTAATAACAGTACGCGATCGCCGTGCAGATGATCGCATCCACGGTACGGAACTTCTTGAGGGCCTCGATCGCCTGGGTATAGCGTCCGAGGTCCATCAGCTTGATCCCGAGGATGATGTCGAAGATCACCTTCCCGGCCTTGGACCTCCGGGTCCGTATCGCGTGGGCGAAGAGTTTCTCGATGTACTCGACGTCCTTGGACTTCTTCGATGTCTCGAGAACCTTGACACTGACATCGTCAATGAACTGGTCGTGGAGGCTGTCGCTGATCTGGGGGAACGAGTTCTCGAGTATGGAAAGTACGTGGCCGTAGAAAACCGGGATATTCGAATCGATCCGCTCCGAGTTCTTCTCGATATACTCGAAGAGATCCTTCTTGATCTGCGAGATCTTTAACTCTACGATGGCATCCGGCTGCCACTCCTCTTCCATTACGTACCAATCGTCCCTTCGCTGTTAAAAACCTTTAGAACAGCCATGTTATGTCCGTTTTACAGGCCTGAACCGACCGGATTACGCCCCCTCCCAAAACCCTTATCCGCTTCCTCGTCAATCTATCCGAACGATGCGATTCGCGGATTTTGCGGCGATCTGCGCAGAACTCGAGGCCCTCTCGGGCCGGCTCGAGATGATCGATCTCCTTGCGCGGCAACTGCCCGGCCTCTCCGACGGGGAACTCCCGGTTTTTGTCAGGTTCGTCATGGGCAGGGTTTTTCCTGACTGGAGCCCGCAAAAACTGGGTATCGGGCCGAACCTCCTGTACGAGGCTGTCGGATACGTGACAGGACGGAAGAAGGAGACTGTCATCGATGCGATCAACCGGACGGGCGATACGGGAAAAGCAGTGGAGGAACTGCTGGCCGTGAAGGAGCAGACCTCGTTCTTCTCCTCCGATCCCGAATTATCCGATGTGTACCGGGAGTTCGAGATTATCGCAACGATCGAGGGGAAGAAGTCCGTTCGCGAGAAGCTCCTGGTAATCAAGAAACTCTTCTCGAATGTGACCCCTCTCGAGGGACGGTACCTCGCCAGGATCATGCTCGAGGATCTCCGCATCGGAGTAGGGGAGGGGAGCATCCGGGAGGCGATCGCAAAGGCATTCGGCATCGACCCGGCCCTTCTGGAGCATGCAAACCAGGCGATGAACGACTACGGGGAGGTCGCAATCCTTGCCCGGAGAGGCGGGGATTCCCTCAGGGACGTAAAGATCAGGGTGTTCCATCCGGTGCGGATGATGCTCGCATCGCAGGGAACGATAACCGGTGCGATCGCGGATAACGGGGATATGGCGGCCGAATACAAGTACGACGGGAGCAGGTTCCAGTTCCACCGTTCAGGTGACCGCGGCCGGATGTATTCGAGACGGCTCGAGGACGTGACCGACGCCCTTCCTGATATCCTGGAATCCCTGATGGCCGCGACCTCGCACGACATAATCCTCGACGGTGAGGCGGTCGCCACGAAGGACGGAAGGCCGATGTCGTTCCAGAACGTCCTCCGGAGGTTCAGGCGGAAATACGGGGTGGGTGAGATGCGGGAGGAGATCAGGCTCGAGGCACACGT
>JAJRBP010000236.1 GCA_028679405.1 Methanoregulaceae archaeon
AAGGTGAAGGACAAAATGTACCGAAAAGAGATTGCTTCTGCTTCCCTGGCAGCCTTCGCCTCCATGCTGTTCCTTACCGGTACCGTGCTCGCCTCCCTTCCTCTCGACCCGGTCATGGAAACCAACGCGATCTCGAGTGTCACCTCGATGGATATACTCGGGACAACCGTGACAACCGAGTCCGTATCCTGGCAACAGGCAAGCGGGGCGATCCACGACCCCCCGCTCGGGATCGGGGGATGGTTATGGTCCTGGGTCGATCCATCCGGGAATATCATTACCGGTTATTCGGATGACCCCCTGATCACCGGTTTTCTCGGCCCGGCCCCCCCTGGGGAACTACGATATGTCGCGGGATATTCAGAAAGCACACGTGCCGTAAGCGGGGAAACATCCTACACGAAGAATACTGCCATCGACTCAGCCAGCCCTGCAGGGGACAAGAGCAACATCGCAACAGGCAGGATCGTAACATTTGTGGCTGCCGGGGGGCAGGGGCGAATGGTCTCAACAGAGGATATCCTCATCGATTGTGCCGGGACCCAGTCTCCCGCCCGGAGCTTGTTCCTTTGCCCGTTTTCATCGGATGCCGGCACGTTCTTCCCGCCATTCTGTACTATCGTCATGACTGGCAGCACGGTCGATGTCTCGCTGGCATCGGTCTCGACTGCAGCAGGGGAGCGCTTCGTTGCACCGAAAGCCGGTGTCCCTGTTGAGCAGTCGTACTCTATCCAGGCACGCGGAGTCATTTCCGGATTCGGCTCACGGCCTGCTTCCGGTGCAATAAACTCTTTCATGACCGCACACCTGCAGGAAGGGCGGGAGATCGAGATCACGCCCCCGCAGGTCGATGAAATCCCGAACCCCAGGGGATTCATTTTCGTCAGGTCGGCTGATATCACCTATGAGAACTCGGCGGCGGCAAGCGGCTTGGTTCGGGCGTTCTCCCAGTCCTACCATTATCAGGATTCGGCGTACTGATTCCCTCTGTCACAGGGTCTTAAAAAAAATTTCTTTCATTAAAGCCATTGAATCAGGGGGAAAGATTAAATGTCAACCGTCCAGCTCTTTCTCATAGACGACAACATCAAGGATTCTTCCGAATTTTTCGCCGATATTCTTAAAATGCGCACATCTTTCATAGTTCATCTTTTCAAACAGCCTGATGCTTGCGCAATTATCACTGGACAGCGTTCCGATTAGGACATGAATACCGGCCATCTTTGCAGCAGCTTCAAGAAATTTCAAGGCAATTGCCCCGATTCCTTTTCCGGTACTCCCGGGTTTTAAGTAAATACTCAGTTCTGCGGTCCTGTTGTAGGCCTGCCTCTTCTTGTACTGGGTTAAAAAACAGTACCCGATTATTTCTGTGTTCTCTTTAATGAGAAATGAAGGATATTTTGGGTTCCCGATAAACAGGAATTCCCGAAGCTCGCCGATTGATATTTCCCGGCCATGAAAAGTCGCAGTTGAATTCAGGATGTAATAATCATAAATTCCCTTAATTATCCCTAGATCTTCTTCGTTGACCGGGCAAAACTCAATCATACACTAAAAATTTTTCTCGCCTGATATCAATTATCCGTAGGCCTCCATTCAGGGGTGATCTGGTTGACTGTTGCTGGATGTCGTGGGAACGCCAGGGAGGTCGGGTTGCCAAGTCCCCTGTCAAAAATCCGTCTGGAGCAGAAAACGAGACACGGTACAGCAGGGAGCCTGAATGGTAAAGGTAAGCCAACTGCCCGCCTTGGGCCTTTTGTCCTCCCCCATGACTTGAATTGCTGAAAACGAACAAGTTAAATCACTGGTCCTTCCCATTCCATTCCAGGGTTGTTCCAACACCTGTTTCCTGCAGTGGGCTGTACTTCGCAAGTATGATCTTTGCCTGGAGAGAGGTGCAGTGACCGGCAAAGAGGGCATCAAGGGATAGTTCCCTCAGGTACTCCCCGGTCTGTTTCAACCGCTTCGGGTCGGCCTTCAGGAGGTGGAGACCTCCGACTATCGCAGTCACCCTCTCTTCCCCGAAGATTTCCCTGGCGTATTCCGTGATCGTGCAGACCCCTGCGTGCGAGCAGCCTGTGATGATGACAAGACCTGCGGAGGAACGGAATGCGAGGGCGGAGTCGTCCAGCATGAGGTCGGGCCGAGTAGCCCCGTCAGGAAGGACGACCTTCCGGTTCCCGGGGTTCACCTGCTCGAACGAGAACTTCCTCGGGATCTCCCCGAGGAAGACAAGATCTTCCGTGATCCAGACCGGCTGGTCGGACAGGTTTACGGGAAACTGCCTCCGAACCTCGGCTTCGTCCAGGATCGAACCGATATTCTGCAGCGGTGTCTTTCGTTTCGGGTAGAAACAGCGGGTATGGGCAACCACTTCAGGTACACGGCATGGGATGTTCTCGATCCTGGCTTCGGTCAGGTCCCGGACGAGCGGGACCAACCCCCCCGTATGGTCGAGGTGACCATGGGAGAGGACGACATAGTCCAGGTCCCGGAGACCGATCCCCATTTTTCTCGCATTTTCAAGAAATATACCCGAGTACCCGCAATCGAACAGGATCTTCTTCCCGGCAGTTGTCAGGAGATACGAAAGCCCCGGCTCGCCCAGGAAATACCGGTCTGTGATGGTGATATTGTCGACAAGAACGGTGAGGGAGAGCCCAGATGTCATGGAGATCTATCACGCCGGGAGAGAATGAGCCTTTCCTTTCGGCGGGTATGGATGATTCTGCAGGTATTTGCATTTTTTCCTGGACGGTTTCCCCCTGACGGACCGCTTTGTGGGGCTGTCCAGGGCGCCGGCGCAATTCATTAACCTTATGGCATTGCCGCCAGATGATCAAGTATGCCCTTCCCACAGGGCCCGGCGATCTGGAGGGGTGGAGTGCTCCTCCTCGCGGCACTTGTGCTGATCTCGGGCTGCACGCAGCAGGCCGGAGAGCGGGGCGGAGGCCTGCCATCTCCTGCGCCTTCACTCCAGCCTGGCCCGGAGCCGGTCCTCTCAATGGAACTGCCTATCCCCTCGAATGCAACCTCGACTCCCGTGAATGCATCCACTGTCTTCTCGAGGACTTTCGGAATGGTTGCCGGAGGAAAATCCCTTGTTGTCGACCCGGAAGAGTACGGCTGGCCCCTCTTCTCCCCCGATGAGACCTACACACTCTCCATCGACTCCACGAGGCCAGTCAATCTCCTCGTACTCGAGTCGATCTATGCTGAGCGCCTGTTCCAGTCGTTGCCAGACTATGGGATCGTGCCGTCGGGAGCGCCCGACCGTACCATCTCCTTCTCTTATGGCTTTACCTACGATGTCCCCCTCGTCGCACAGGAGGAGAACCTCATCAAAAAGACTGTCACGTTCTCCGTGCCGAGGACCGGGAAGTACCTCGTGGTCCTTGACCCGAGGTTCCATGGTAAGGCCACGTGGGACCAGTACGGGACCTCGGTCTCCCACGAATACTTCAGGACCACCCTGGACCTGAAAAGGCTCGAAGGCGCTCGTACCGTGTCCCTTTCATCCGACGCGGGACCGGGCGCGGTGAACGAGATCGTCGGGCTTTCGACCGGGTACTTCGGCACGGTGAAAGTCTACGCCCTGGACGAGCACGGGTATCCGTCACTGTCTCCGGGCGACTCACTCCACCTCTCGGTGAGCACGCCGCGACCGGTCAACATCCTTGTCCTGGACGAAGAGGGTATGGAGTCATTCTACCGGACAGACCCGGTCTCGGCGAACATCCAGAACAGGACGGTGGAGGCGGTACACCGGGGGTACAAGTACGGCGACATATCCCCCGGGAACGGTGAGATCTTCCACGAGGACCTCTCGCTTGAGACCGAGGCATTCGTCCGGATCCCGGAGGTCTCGAAGTATTATGTCGTCATCGACCCCCGGTTCTCCTACGAGTTCACGAGCATCGGGGGGTATCCCTCGAGTTATACCGAGGACTTCATCTCGG
>JAJRBP010000279.1 GCA_028679405.1 Methanoregulaceae archaeon
CATGACACTCCTGCGGACAGACTGTGCAGTCTTCCAGAAGCTCGCAGGCCCGTCGCACCCTGGCCCCCAGCTCGCCGTTGTCAAACAGCGCCTGGTATCCGGCCGCCATCGGCCCTCAGCCCGGGCCCTGGAGTTTCCCGTCCAGAGCAGTAATCTCCGATGTCCTGGATGAGGCCTCCCTGACAAGACTCTCGATCCCGATTGCCCGCTCCCCCCGCGAGACTGCATCACATTCTGCCTTCGTCGCCGGCATCCTCGGTACAGCCCTGCATGAGACATCCCCGGGCCTGGGCTCGAACGTCCCGATGACCCTTGCAAGGGTGATAACCTCGTTCTTGTCGTACGTGATGAGCGGCCTGAGGATGGGGAGAGTTGCTGCCCCGGAGATGACCGCGAGGTTCTCGAGGGTCTGCGATGCAACCTGCCCGAGGTTCTCCCCGGTTACCAGTGCGGGGACCCCCTCCCTGCATGCAATCGCACATCCGGCCCGTATCATGAACCGCTTGCAGAGAATGCACCGGTACCTCGGTTCGACTCTCCCTTCCATTGAATCGTACAACTCCTCAGCCCGGACTTCGATAAGCCTCGCGGGGAATCCCGCGGTCCAGAGAGAGAGCCTGCGAAGGTTTTCCAGAACGTTCGACCGGACGTCGCTGCCTGCCCATTTCCCGCCGTCAAAATGCACGTACACGATCTCGCAGCCCCGTTTCATCATGAGCCAGGACGCGACCGGGGAATCGATCCCGCCGGAGAGGAGCGAGAGTGCTCTTCCCTGTGTCCCCCAGGGGAGCCCGCCCGGCCCGTTGACACGGGAGTCGTACACAAGACCCCCGAAGTCCCTGAACTCGACGTGGATCTCATAGTCTGGTTCTGAGAGACTGACCCTGGCAAAAGGCATCTCACGCTGGATCGCCGATCCCACGAGTGTGCCGATCTCCTGGCTTGTGATACCGGTCACTCCCTGCCGCCTCGCCCGGACTGCAAAAGTCATCCCTTCACGCAGGCTCTGCTTTGCGAGGTCCACGGCAGCCATTGTCATCTCTTCCAGGTCCGGGGAGGTCAGCCGGGCGACACTGGCATCGACCACCCCGAAGACCCGGCCGATCGCTCCTGCGATCCCCTGAGGATCCTCTCCATGGACTAGGATCCGGCCCCGGTGTATCTCGAAACGATGGGCGATCCCCATTGAATCGAGGGCTTTCGCACAGTTCCTGACCAGGATTGACGTAAAGTGACGTTGTACGGGATCGCTCTTGAGGAATAGTTCACCATAGCGGAGCAGGACAACTTCGGTCATACTTGATGTTCCCAATTTTTTTTCTGGCGGAGACTTCAGATCCGATCCTGATACCAGGCCTTGATCCTTTCGTTCCCGCAATCCCGGGACCATGAGCAGGTGGAAGCCCCACCCGCGTGCACCTCTCTATTCCCCCGCTGTGGCTGAATAGGTATCGTTGGGCAACGAATGATCAGGGCGGGTTGAATATCCCGGATCCGAAGGGGGGGAATTATTAGAAACTTCTATAATTACGAAGATTTAACGTGTAGTAAATGGCCAAAAAAACAGCAAAATCCAGCAGTGAGCCGGAGCCGCTCAAATTATTTTATATTTTCTACAGTCAGGAGCGATGGGATAACTGGATCTCATCCCTCCGGGAGTCGAGTTTCGAGGTGGACCCGGAGAGCGATGACATGCCTGAAGGGTTCCGTGCCGTGTACAGTTTCGGGCTCGATATCACCCTGGAAGTCCTCAAGATAATAAAACTCCACCAGAACAACCGCTTTTCCAGGGATGAGGCCCTCGATAAGTTGTCATCAGTGGAAACCATCGTGATGGCAGAACCCCCCGAAGACGAACTTACCGAGATCGTAGAATCCCTCCAGCTCTCAATGCTCGTTCTTTTCGCCTCATGCAGGAAGTTTCTCGAGGGGGGGTACGATACCGATATCAAGGCCCTCGTGAAGGAAGGTCGGAAGTCGATCGAGGATGACATGGAAAAGTCGCTTGAGATCGCGGCAAACATCGGTGCGAACGTCATCAACGGGGCGAGTTGCTGCAGCAAGTATGTGAAGGACGATATCGAACAACCCACACTTTTTGACGAGTGGCTGATCGAGGTGGAAACGATGAGCGAGGCCCTCGCGTCACTCAAGAACTTCGACGAGGTAGCAGGGGAAGAGAGTTGATATCAGGAAGGGCAAGATTCCGGGCGGTCCGCAAGATCGAGCGGGTCATCGGTTACCGGCTTCCCCTCTCCGCTTTTCATGCGATCACTCTCGAGGCACTCAGTTCCCACCTTGATATCAACCGGCTCGATCCTGTCCTCCGTGACCAGGTCCTTGCATTTATCGAGACTTTTCTCACCTGTAAATGTAAAACCGGGCCGCTCTGCGGGTGTCCCGAACGCTGCTTCGCGGCTCTCATAATCGAACTTCGTGAGAACGGTCTCGATCACCGGCAGATTTCCCGCCATCTTCTCGACGAATACGGGATCGAGATGTACCCTGCGGACATCCTGAGTTACCTCGAAGACTCGGTCCACGTCCTCGAGGCGGTCCGGGATATCGCCGGCCTCCAGGAGAACGCATCTCTTACCGCATCGGCTGACCAGCACATCCTCCTCCTCGAACGCTGAAAGGTCCCGGGCGGTCAGGTTAATCTTCCTGAGAATACCAATCCCATGGGAGGTTTTGACCGATGTCCAGGGAACTGAGCGATAAAGATATCCGGATCCTGAGAAAACTTGCCCCCGAATGCGAGGATATGATCTGTTCAGGCTCGGGGGTGGAATTCAGGTCGATACTCCCTCCGGTCGCAAACCACTACAGCATCGATGAGAGTGATTTCAGGGAACGAATTGAGCGTCTGACTCCTGAAGAGCTCGAGTATCTTGTCGGACAGATACGGGAAGGCGGAGAAAGCTTGTCATGTGTTCCCCCGCCACATGCTGAAGTATTTCTGGAGTTCGTCTCGCGGGTGCTCACCCCGGAAACTGCACACGAGATCCTCCGTATCTATGAATCAGCCGATGAGTGCTGACAACTTGTCTCATTCTTTCCGGTCAACCGATCGAAAACAGACGGGTTTTAGGAAAATTTCGATAATTATTTCCCTCCACGTTCAGACCATCCGGAAGGAAGTATCGCAACCGCGAGACGCGTGAATAATGGTTCGGGTACTGCTGGCAGAAGATGATGTACAGATCCAGGATCTTACCCGGAGGTTTCTCGAGATCGACCGGAATCTCCAGACGGAAGTCGTTACCTCGGCAGAAGAGGCACTCGAACGACTCGGATCCCGTGATTTCGATGCGGTGGTATCGGATTACGAGATGCCCGGGATGGACGGGATCTCGTTTTTAAAGGCGGTCCGGGAGTCGGGGAGCAGCATCCCGTTCATCATCTTTACCGGGAAGGGGACCGAGCAGGTGGCGATCGAGGCACTGAACAATGGGGCGGATTTTTACCTCCGGAAGGACGGTGACCCAAAGACCCTGTTTACCCAGCTCCGGAACATGATCCTCCATGCAGTCGAACAAAGAAAAGTCAGGGAGGCGCTTACCCAGTCGATCAGACGCCTCTCCGATATCATCAACGCCATTCCTGACGCGACGTTTGCGATTGACTCCGGCGGAAAGATCATCGCCTGGAACAGGGCGATCGAGCAAATGACCGGTATTCCTTCCAGGGATATGCTCGGCCAGGAGAACCGTGAGTACTCGCTGCCGTTCCATACCGGAAGGAGACCGATGCTTGTCGACCTCATCTTCGCTTCCGATGAGGAGGTCATGCGGAACGGGTATCATGCAATCCGGAGGACGGAACGATCGATTTGCGCTGAAATAACCACCGATACCCCCGGGCAGGGACGAAAGGACCTCTGGATAGTGGCTACTCCGCTGTTCGACGAGAAGGGCGGAGTTGCCGGGGCTATAGAATCTATCCGGGATATTTCCGAATCAAGGCGGGTAACGGAGGCGCTCGGGGAAAAGACCGGGATTCTTCAGACCCTGTTCCGCAGCTCCGTCATAGGAATAGCGCTCCTTGACCAGGATCTCGAACCGGTCGAGTCGAACGAATTATTTTCCAGGTTATTCGGAGGAAATTCTCCTGGTTGTTTCTCAAAACATATGCCCCGCCAGGTGTTTGACCGGATCATTGAAGGAAAACCTGCAGTATTCGAAATCCGCGGGAAAATATCAGGGAATCCTGAGGGGAAGCTTGTGATATGTGTGGAGAAGGTCCCCCTCCCGCCAGGGGTGGATGTCCGCTACCTTGCCCAGGTCTCTCCGGCAGGGAACGTCTGGCCCGGACCCGTGTAAGGTTCTTTCTCTCAGCGGACGATCGGCGAAGCGTCGGGATCGAATGGATTTGTCCTCATCGCAAGCGAGAACAGGTAGGGGTAGTGCTCCTTCAGGTGCCTCATATAATCGACCCATTCGCGCACGAGGTAGCCATACGACCTGGCCAGGTCATTTGCGAGGTGAGCGAGATCGGTATCGGGGAGTCCTACAAGTGAATCACGGTGCATCAGCTCCTCGGTGACGTGGAACAAGGCCTGGAGGAGCTCCGTGAACTCGTCGTGTTCGAAGATCATTGGATTATCGAGGAGCTGGAGGAGGAACATTCGCCGGCCTGCAAGGTACGCCCGCAGGTCCGCGAGATCGACCCTCGAGATCCCGACCTGGTAACGGTGTTTCCCAAGCATTTGTGAGAGCCTGGAGAACTCGTCCGGAGTCCACCTGTCCGGGGAGGCCAGCCGGTCCCTGATCTCTCCAATGGCTGGATCCGACGCAATCAGTACTCGGAGCAGAGGCGTGCCGCATTCCGAGAAGAAACTCCCGATGATCATGTTCAGCTTTGTCCGGCGCAGGCGGCGGTCGCGGGAGTCTATCATGATCTCGACTGCGTTCGCCACGACCCCTACAAAGCTTCCGACACCGGCGATTATCA
>JAJRBP010000131.1 GCA_028679405.1 Methanoregulaceae archaeon
TCCCGGAGTGAGCGAGCGGATCCTTCTTTTGGAGCACGACAATGGGACGGACCGGGCTTTCAAGGGCATCCATCTCCTCTGCGGATATACCTGCAATCTGCCTGATATAGCCGGGGAGGACCATAACGGCGAAAGGCTGCTCCTCCCGCCCAAGCCGCCTCTTGAGTTCCTTTGCAGAGTTCTCCGTGCAGGCGACATGAAACCCGCCAACTCCCCTGATCCCGAGGATGTACCCTGCGTCAAGGAGCCTCGCACTCCGCCCGACAGGGTCTCCTTCTCCCGCATCCGCCCCCGAGGAGTCCAGGAGCCGGACTTCAGGTCCGCATACAGGGCAGGCAATCGTCTGGGCATGGTGTCTCCTGAATCCCGGATCACCATATTCGGTCCCGCATACAGGGCACATCCGGAACACCGACATCGAGGTCCGCTCACGGTCGTACGGGAGGGCAGAGATGATGCTGTACCGCGGGCCGCAGTTCACGCAGGAGGTCGCCCAGTAACCGGTGTACCTCCCGTCTTTCTGGTCGATATCCCCGATGCACTCATCACAGGTGGCGATGTCCGGAGGGATCATCCCCGATCTCTGCCCCTCGCTGCTTGGGAGGATGAAAAAACCGTCTTCCAAATGGCCTTCGAGCGGCCTGACCACGACAGAATCGATCCTGGAAAGCGCCGGACCTCTCCGGATTACCGCGAGAAACTCTTCGAACCGTTCTCCCTCCGCAAGGATCTCGACTTCGCTTCCGAGATTCTTCACGGATCCCCGGAGGCCGGATGCGAGTGCCGCGGCATAGACGAAGGGGCGGAACCCTACTCCCTGGACCACTCCCCGCACGATAATTTTTCCAGCGGACCTTCTCATTTTGCCTAAAAATTTATTGGATTTAAGGGTCAATATATAGATAGGTTTTACCTGTGTCCGGGCATATTCGCATTGTAAACGATCCAGTGGAACTGGTTCCGCTCCTCATCACGTTCAACAGCGCATACCATAAGCAGATATATGATCTCCTGAACAAGTCCTGGATGACAGAGGAAGAGTTGTCTGAACAGGTAGGAGGGACGGGGATCTCCCAGTGCCTCCAGGTCCTCCGGAAGGGAAACCTCATCGAGGAACAGTGGCGGATGCCTGCGCAGGGGAAAAAGCCGGTGAAGGAGTTCAGGGCCACGTACAGCAAGTTCAGGGCGAATTTCCAGTGTAACTTCTCGGACCTCGCAGACCTCCTCTACATCGCGATCGCGAATGAAGAACCGCTTCACGAGGTCGTCACCCGGGTAGAGCAGGAGATCTTTGCAGGAAATTCATCGATCAGCGATATCGCCAGGAAATTCAATGTCAGCCCGGTTTTCATCAAGGGCCTCGCAAAGCGCATCCCTCACCTGGATGTCAAGGGGCAGGGGCTGGTGCTGATTGAAAGAACAGAGTGAGGAACATCCCTATCCTATTCTCCGCAACCGACGGGATATCACCCGTTTCCAGATCCTCGTCGGCATCGCTGAACACCAGCCGGCTGTGAGACAGCAGGAGATCGCATCGCAACTCGGAGTCACTCCCCAGGCAGTCTCCGAGTACATCAGGGAACTGGTGGATGACGGGATGGTGCTGTCGAAGGGGAGAGGCCGGTACGAGGTGACGCGGAGCGGGATCGAGTGGGTCCTCCAGAATGCAGAGAGCATCGAATCCTACGCCCGGCACGTGAGGAAGGACATCATCCAGCAGGTCTACGTCTGGACAGCCATCGCTGCAGAGGACCTTGTCTCCGGGGATGAAGTCGGGGTCTACATGCGCGATGGTTGGCTGTATGCAGGGAAAGGCCAGAGCTCTGCGATGGGAAGCGCCACGATGGACGCAAAAGCGGGCGAGGATGTCGGGGTGGCCCGGCTCTCAGGGATCATCGACCATTCCGAAGGGAAGGTGCATGTCTGCAAGGTCCCGAGAATCCAGCGGGGTGGATCGAGAAAGGTGAAGAAGCAGGTGTTGCGGGAGATCATCGAGAAGAAGAAGATGGTCGCTGCCGTCGGTCTCGAGGCGTACGTGGCACTCAGGCAGGCCGGGAGGGATCCAGACCTCTTTTACGGCGCCCGCGAGGGAGTGATCGAGGCCGCATTCCACGGGATCGATGCTGCCATCGTGATCGTGGACGAGGAATTCACGGATTTCTTAAAGAGGCTCGAGGGTGTGGGACTGTCGTATGTCATCCATGACCTGATGGCCCCATGAACGTCATTGTCCACCCCCATCGCGAGCAGTACAAGCTCTTCTTCTTCGAAGAACGGTCGCTCTCCGGTATCGGCATCGTCGATATGTCCGAGACCCCCAAGGGTCCGAGGCCGGCCCATTATCGTGTCCGGTGGGGGGCACGAAAACAGTACAGGAATACCCCCACACGGGACCTCGTCAACCTCATCAGGAAACTTTCGGTCCAGCTGACAAGACCGGACCCGCCGTTCGAGACGTTCCTCAAGGACTTCCAGGTCCCGTTCACGTATATAAACGTCTGCAGGGTCTGCCTCCTTGAAGAGCGGGTGACAGAACTCGACGAGAAGACTGCGGTGCGGTATGGTACCAGGGGGGACCGGGTGTGTATGGACTGTGCAA
>JAJRBP010000240.1 GCA_028679405.1 Methanoregulaceae archaeon
ATGAATGTTAATCGCCGCGATTAATTTGAAACGGAGTGATAAATAAATGGTCGGATGGAGAATAGATATTTCGAGGTGCAGCAGGCATGGGAGATGGGTCTGTACCTCACACCGCAGACACGACCGCATCCTGGGACAAATGTGAGTCATCAATCCCTGACAATCCCGGTTTGTGAACGTGCGAGGGTGTTAGTCAAGAATCGGGAAACAACCGATCACCTGAATGGGGGAGATACCAGATGGCGATCCTGTCCGTACTGCTCGTCGACGATGAACCGGCCCTGCTTGATGTTACGCGGCTCTTCCTGCAGAAGGACGGGATGATGACGTTTGAGACATGCATCTCGGCGGAAGAAGCCCTGAAAAAGATGGAATCAATATCATTCGACGCCATTGTATCAGATTTCGAGATGCCAGGGATGGATGGCATCGAGCTCCTGAAGCACCTGAGATCCCGGGGGAACACAACCTCGTTTATCATTTTTACAGGGAAGGGCAGAGAGGAGGTGGTGATCGAGGCATTGAACAATGGGGCAGATTTTTACCTCCAGAAGGGCGGGGACCCGCGATCGCAGTTTGCGGAGCTTCGTAACATGATCCTCAAGGCAGTCCAGCGAAGGAAGGCGGAAGAAGCCCTCATCGAGAGCGAACGCCGCTACCGGAATCTCATCGAGAAGCAGAAAGATGTCATTGCGCGGTTTCTCCCGGAGATCCCTCCGCCGACGGACGGAAAAAGCAGCTATTGCGCGGATACCCTGGTCGCGGGAATCCCTGAATCTCTGAACCGGTGAACGCTTTCGCCACAGAATTCATAAATACCACAACAGTACGAAGCTCTCCTATTCATGATCGAGTACGGGCGGAACACTCTTGGCCCGGGAATCCGGATATTCGACCCGGTCACCATAGGTTTTCCATCAAGAGAGCGGCTGGGCAGCAGGGATCATCCCGGTACGGTTATCGGAAGGAATGCACTCATCCGTTCCGGGACGATCCTCTATTGCGATGTCCTGATCGGGAATGACTTTTCATCAGGGCACCACGTCCTCATCAGGGAACGAACGACGATTGGAGACCAGGTCTCGGTCGGGAGTTTCTCGGTGATAGAGGGGAACTGCCGGATCGGAAGCTTCGTAAACATCCAGACAATGGCCTTCATCCCGACGAATACCGACATCGGCGACCACGTGTTCATCGGTCCTCATGCCGTCCTTACCAATGACCGGTATCCTCCAGCCCGGGGACCTGCGCTCAGGGGCCCGGAACTCGATGACAATGCAGTCATTGGGGCACACGCCACCATCCTCCCGGCCGTGAGGATAGGAGAGGGCTCGGTCGTGGCGGCAGGGGCGGTAGTGACGAAGGACGTACCTGCCGGGCATCTCGCAGTCGGTGTGCCTGCGCGGTTCAGGGAACTGCCAGGGGAGATGAAACGTTGATCCCAGTCCCGATGGCAGCGCCCTCTATCGGCGAGGATGAGATCGGGGCGGCGACCAGGGTACTCCGATCTGGGATGCTCGCAGCCGGGCCGGCCGTTAAAGAGTTCGAGGAGGAGTTCGCTGAATACTGCTGCACGGAACAAGCGATCGCCACAAACAACGGGACTTCAGCCCTCCATGCGACGCTCTCCTGCCTCGGGATCTGCCCAGGAAACGAGGTTATCATCCCGGATTTCTCATTTATCGCGACAGCCACCTGCGTGAGCATGTGCGGTGCAACGCCGGTCTTTGCAGACGTGGACGAACGGACCTTCAACATAAGCCCGGAATCGGTACTCGAGGCGATCACGCCTGGAACGCGTGCGGTGATCGGAGTGCACCTCTTTGGACAACCTTTCCAATGTGACCCGCTCCGGGAGATCTGTGACGATCACGACCTGTTCCTGATCGAAGATGCTGCCCAGTCCCACGGAGCCCGTTACCGGGGGAAAATGACCGGTGGTCTTGGAGATGCCGCGTGCTTCTCATTCTATCCCACGAAGAATATGACAACTGGCGAGGGTGGCATGATAACAACTGGCGATCGCAGGTTTGCCGACCGGGTACGTGCCTTTATCAACCATGGACAGAGCAGGAAATATGTGCACGAGTTCCTGGGATACAATTACCGGATGACCGACATCGCCGCAGCGATAGGGTCCGTCCAGCTGCGGCGGCTCGATGCATTCAACAGGAAACGGATAGAGAACGCCGGACGACTGGACCGGTGCCTTGGCAAGACGGCGGTCCTGGCCCCATTCCGGGAGACCGGGGTCGGCCATGTGTATCACCAGTACGTGACGAGAGTGACTGGAGGGTGCGGGATCGGGAGAGACAATTTTGCCCGTGAACTCAGGGCCAGGGGGATCGATACCGCGGTGCACTACCCCACGCCGATCCATCTCCAGCCGGTCTACCAGGGGGTTTCCAATCCGGTGCCCTGCCCCGTCTCCGAGAGGTTGTCCAATGAAGTGCTAAGCCTCCCCGTTCATCCGCGGCTCACCACCGACCAGATTGAGTACATGTGTTCGACGATAGAGGAGTTGTTCTGAATGGACATAGGGGTTATCGGGACCGGAATGATGGGCAGGAACCATGCAAGAATCCTGTCCGAACTGAAAACGGTAGGGGCCCTCCTGGTCTACGACTCGAACCGCACGGCTGCCGAAGACGTCGCGGGGAAGACCGGTGCGACCGTAACCGCATCACTTGAAGAGATCTTAACACTATCCGAGGCGGTGGTAATCTGCGTACCGACAGCAGGGCACCTCCCGGTTGCCAGGGAGGCGGCAAGGCGCGGAGTCCACTTTCTCGTCGAGAAACCTGTCTGTTCGACCACATCGGAGGCGGCGGAGATGATTGCAGCGGTGCCTTCCGGTCTGATCACGGGGGTGGGACATATCGAGCGGTTCAACCCGATCGTCGATGAGATCAGGCGGATCGTCAGGAAGCCGCTCTATGTCGAGGCGAAACGTCACAACCCCGCCTCGTCGCGGGTATCGGGAAGCCCGGTGGTCGAAGACCTGATGATCCATGATATCGACATAATCAGGAATGTCCTCTTCTCCGGGGAGTATTCCGTGAAAAGTGCAGGATTCCCGGACATCTGCGGTGCGCTCTTCTCGTTTGGATCCACGCCGGTATACCTCTCTGCAAGCAGGAAGTCATCGAAGAAGATCAGGATGATCTACGTCGAGGAAGAGGACCGGACTATAGAGGGGGACTTTATGAGCCAGGAGGTCTTCGTGTACCGGAAACCCGGTCAGTATAATCTCGAGGGGGAACGGTATGTCCAGGAGAATATTATCGAGAAGGTGATGGTGAACAAGCTCGAACCGCTCAGGGTAGAGCTTTCCACCTTCGTCTCCTGCGTGAGAGAAGGGCGGGACTTTCCAATCACGCTCGAACAGGGGAAGGAGAACATTATGATATGCGAGGAGATCATCGCGAGTCCGGGATACTTCCCGGGAAGCACATGACCCTCGAAGATCGCTTCCTCGTACGGGGGCCGATAAAAACGATCGGCGTCGTAGGCATGGGATATGTCGGGATCCCGGCCGCGGTGACCTTCGCTGCTTCGGGCAGGTTCCGGCATGTTATCGGTCTTCAACGGGTGTCACCACGATCAGGACACAAGATCGGACTGCTCAACGAGGGGCGGAACCCACTCGGCGGTGACGAGCCCGAGCTCGACCGGCTACTCCTGGAAGTCGTGAGGGGTGGCACTTTTACGGCAACAGGCGATTTTGCAGGGATCAGCGAATGTGATGCGATCACTATCGCGATCCAGACCCCGTTTGCAGACCCTGTAAGACTTACTCCGGATTATTCGGCACTGTTCGAGGGAATCGGGGAGGTGGGGAAGAACCTTACCGATGGAAGTATCGTCGTGATCGAGTCCACAGTCACCCCGGGTACTACCGAAGGGCCGGCCCGAAGGATACTCGAGAGGGAATCCGGACTGCGTGCAGGTATCGAGTTCGGACTTGCACATGCGCCTGAACGCGTGATGCCGGGCAGGCTGGTCAGGAATATCCGCGAGCA
This sequence comes from Methanoregulaceae archaeon, assembly GCA_028679405.1. GTDB lineage: Archaea > Halobacteriota > Methanomicrobia > Methanomicrobiales > Methanospirillaceae > JAJRBP01. Next base: position 4,023 of record JAJRBP010000240.1, read on the forward strand.
TGACCGCGTGGTGGGCGGGATTGATCCTGCCAGCACCACGAGGGCCATCGAGCTGTACACACCGGTCCTGACCGAAGCCAGTATCATCGCAATGAGTGCGAAAGCTGCAGAAGTCACGAAGACGGCGGAAAATGCCCTCCGGGACCTCCAGATTGCCGCGATAAATGAGCTGGCCCTGTACTGCGAAGCGATCGGGGTGAACGTGTATGATGTACGAAGGGGCATCGCTTCGCTTCGTGGAGAGGGTATCACCAGGGCGATCCTGACGCCTGGTGCGGGGGTAGGGGGGCATTGTCTTACCAAGGATAGTTATCACCTCGAACTCGGGGTCAGGAACTCGGAAAGGGAACTGGATTTTCCCCGGGGCCGTGAATCGCTCTTCACCCTTGCAAGGGGTATAAATGATTTCATGCCCGTCCACATGGCCGGTCTTACCGAATCCGGGCTCGCCAGGATCGGGAAGAATCCCCGGGGATCACATATTGCCCTCCTCGGCTGGGCGTTCATCGGCAACTCCGGCGACTCCAGGAATACTCCATCTGAGCCTTTTGCAAAGATAATGGAGGAGATGGGGGCCGAAATTACTGTTCATGATCCCCATGTACGGTCCTTTCCAGGTCGGGAGATTTCAGGGAACCTCGGGGTAACGCTTACCGGAGCCGACGCAATCGTCCTCTTTACTGCCCACAATGAATACCGATGCCTCGAACCATCAGAATTGAAGAGATTATCCGGGGCAGTCCACCCGGTAGTCGTAGACGGCCGGAACCTTATCGATCCCGACCTGTTTATTGCGTCGGGTTTTGTATACAAGGGGATCGGCCGGGGAGACCGGAATGATCATGAACTCGTTGGCCCGGGCAGTGGGTTATGCTAACCCCCTCCATATAGGATATGGATCAATAGCAGTACATTGAACTTAGTAGTTCATACATACAACTCCCTTTATTAACTAATTCCCGGAGTACACCACTATGATAAAATATGATGAGTGATAATTTACATCATTGTAATTCAATGGAGATCCACTCTCAGGCAGTGGAATTTGTGGATCAGGGGGGATCTCCAGGGCTTGGTGAGTAGTATGCAACACGAACCGGTGGAGTTCCAGCAGATAAGGGATCTGCTCCAGGAGAGTCAGGGTGGACTGACGCCGAAGGATTTTGCAGAGAAACTCCCCCTCTGCAAGAACACCATTGCGAAGTACCTCGGCATGATGCGGGCCACAGGCCAGATCGACGAGCGCCACATCGGGACAACAAAGCTTTACACGCTTTCGAGGAGGGTTCCCATCGATTCACTGCTCGACCTGGTCTCGGACAAGGTAACGGTTATCGACCAGGACTTAAAAATCGTCCAGGCAAATGCACGTATCCTTGAATTCCTTTCGATATCGAAGGATGAGATCCCCATCGGGCGTGTTGATGGCGCTAACCTCCCTCTCCTGTCGGACCCATACCTTATCAAAAGGGTGAAAGGCGCCCTTACAGGGAGAAAATACAAGGAAGAGATCCATGTCCGGAAGGAAAATGCCGATTATCACCTCATGATGCAGGTGGTGCCGGCAGTTTCATCCCAGGGGAAACCCGCAGCTGCTCTCCTTTTTCATGACATAATCCTGCCGTGAGGTCAAGGTCCCTGTTCCATTTACAGGGATCCAGGATTTTCTCACCGACCTTTTTTATATACCCCTGATCAAGAGGGTTCTATGCGTCCGGTAGGGCTTCGCCTGCGTGTATACCTTATTATCCTTATCGCCACTGTCTGCATCGGGATTGCAGGTTTCATGGCTATCGAGCACCTCTCGTTCGTGGATGCGCTCTATTTCAACATTGTTACAATCGCAACGGTAGGCTACGGGGATATCCACCCGGTCAGCGGGCCCGGGAAGCTCCTGGCCATCGCGCTGATAATCGCCGGTGTCGGAAGCTTTGTCGGGGTGGTGGCGAACGCAGTCGAGATCATGATAGACTCCCGCGACCGTCGCCTGCGCCGGACAAAGCTGAACATGATCA
>JAJRBP010000295.1 GCA_028679405.1 Methanoregulaceae archaeon
CGTTCCCCTGTTGATTATGGGACTGGAACTACTCATGATGCAGGATTACCAGCTTGAACTGGATGCTATTAAGGGCCTTCTCAAGGAGAATCCCGCCGGAATGAGCGTTACCGATCTTTCCAGGGCCCTCAATAAAAACAAGAACACCGTGGGGAGGTACCTCGATATCCTTCTCATATCGGGCCAGGTGGAGATGCGGACCTACGGCATGGCCAAAGTGTACACCCTGTCCCAGCGTGTCCCCCTGTCCGCGATGCTCAGCTACTCGAAAGAACTGATCATGGTCCTGGATCAGGAATTTCGCATCATCGAGATCAACGAAAATTTTCTGACATTGCTGAAACTATCGCGCGATTCCACGATAGGAAAGAACATCGCATTCATCAAATCTCCCGAGGTGGATGTGCACGAACTTCTCGATAACCTGTCTGCAATCAATAAGCAACAGGAACAGACCGTCACTTTTCATCTCAGGGATGCAGGAGTGCGGATCTTCTCCTTAAAGTGCATACCGACCGTTTTCGAGGATGGGGGGAAAGGCCTTACCGTCATTCTCGAAGATATTACCGAACATATCCTTTCCGAACGCGAGATGCGGGAGAGCGAGGAACGCTTCCGGATGATGGCGGAGAATATCCGGGACGGGCTCATCATCCTGGAAAACGATACATGCGTATTTGCTAACCGGCGTGTAACCGAGATAAGCGGGTATTCCTTCGAAAAATTGTGGAAGATGGACGTGCTCGAAATTGTGGCTCCCGAGGACCGTATTTCCGTGCAGAACCAGATCCAGTCTTTTGAGGGTCACAAGGGGGGGCCTGAGGAGATAAAAGTCTGGATCATCCGGAAAGATGGTTCACGCCGCTATGTCTATTCCCGTATTTCCCAAATCCAGCACCATGAAAAGGTCCTCACCTACATCATCCTGACTGATATCACCGATTTAAAACGAAAGGAAGATGCACTGATGGAGAGCGAGGAGCGTTTCCGGACGATGGCGGAGCATATCCATGACGGGCTGGTCATCATTGAGAATGAAACGATCGTCTACGTAAGCAGGCGGATGTCTGAGATCACAGGATTCGATCCTGAGGAGATGAGAAAGGAACATTTTTTGGACATTGTTCTCTCCGGTAAGGCAGTCCAGGGAAAAGCGGCCGGTTCTGACGACCAGGAAAAGATTGTCAGGATGCTCCGAACGATCAGGACCGATTCTGACCAGCCCGGGGAAGCCACGTTCTGGATTACCCACAAGGACGGTACTCCGCGCTGCATCCATGTCAACGTCACCGCGACCGAACGGAACGGGATCTCGAGTATTTATGTCACGGCAACCGACATTACGTCGTATACCGTAAAGGAGAACGCCCTGCGCGATCATATCGCGTCGCTCCAGGAATTTCTCTCCTGAAGGTAATTCTTCTCTTCCGATTTCAACCATCTACCGGGCGCAATCCTTCTGAACCCGGTGAAGGAAGGGGATTATTTATAAGTAATATGTATAATCAATAACAATTAATTTTAAATATAGCATTGATCAACCTTGATCCCAGGTTATTTTCAAGAGGAATGGTATGAGATCACGAAAAGGGCGGGAAGATGCCCGCAGTCCACACGAATTTCCAGTATCCCTCCGGTCTTTTTCCGGGTATGCCCACTTCGGATATGGAATCCTGATGGCTTTGATACTGGTCCTTGTCCTTGCGGGACCGGTCAGCGCCGGTGAAAAATACATGGCGGGTTCGCCGGAACTTTCTGCAGCAGTATCCGGGACGAACGAATTCAGCCCGGGCGAGGATGCGGTAATATCTGTCCGGCTCCAGAACTCAGGATTAAATGAATACAAATTCGTGCAGTCCGGCATCATCAGCCGCGACGATCTGCCCAATACTGCCAAACTGGTCATCCTGACGCTTGGCGCCGGAGAATCGCCCCTTATCATAAAGACGGATCCCCAGATGATAGGGGACATCGGCGGGGGCAGCAGCACGCTTGTCAGTTTTGATGTGAAGATACCCAGGAATGCCACGGAAGGTACCTACCACCTGCCGCTGAATATCCAGTACACCTATCTGTGGGAAGCGGACCAGTACGGACAGGACACGATCCAGTACTTCTACCGGGAGAAAAATGAGACGCTGCTCCTCCCCATAAAAATCAAGCCGGAACTGCAGTTCACTATCCTCTCGTCCCAGGCAGAGTATATCAATGCCGGCACGGAGGGATATCTGGCACTGGTTGTCGAGAACATCGGGCAGGAGGACGGGAGATCCGCGATCCTGAAAATTGCCCGGAACGATAACAGTCCGATCATCCCGACGGACAGCAGCACCTATATCGGGGAATTCCCGACGGGTACGAATGTGACCGGAAAATTTAAGATCTCGGTGAACGCGGGTGCGGAAAGCCAGACATATCCGCTGGATGTGTACGTGAATTACGAGAATAAGGAAGGTGATGTGGTCGACACGGAAAGAACGACGATAGGAATACCTGTCGGGCAGAAGGTGGACTTCTCCATCGACTCGGATCCAATCGTGGTGTCTCCCGGCCAGAAAAAAGTGATCTCCGTTCTTTACAGGAATACCGGGGGTGCCACGGTCTATAGCGCCCAGGCCCGGATCAGTGCAGTGGATCCATTTACGAGCAGCGACGACACGGCGTACCTTGGAACAATCGCACCCGGCGAGGCGAAAGAAGCGTCCTTCGAGATCTCAGTCGATGGATCCGCCACCGAAAAGGAATACGGGCTGGATTCGGAAGTGCGATTCAGGGATGCTCTTGATAACAGCATTATCTCTGATACGATAAAGGTCCGGATCAATGTGGCAAAGGACACGGGAATTGCCGCAGTGCTGGGCAATCCCATCGTGCTGGTTCTGATCGGTGCGGTGATCGCCGGGGCGGGTTACATGATCTACCGGAAGCGCCAGGAGCGCGGATCGCGCTAGGTGGGTCCGGGGAACCCGTTTCGGATACATTATCTGGATTCATGGGTCCCAGGGACAATTACCTTCAGCAGCAACGGATCAGGATGGTTGGGTCACGGGGATTATATGATAGATAAATTTTTTGAAGGGATCGCAGGCCAGATCAATCGCAGACCATGGGTCGTCGCCGGGCTAATCCTCGCGATCTTCTGCATCGCCATGTACGGGATGACCCACCTCACCATGCAGACTGGATGGGAGACCTACCTGAACGAGGACTCCCAAAAGGGGATTGTCTATTCCAAATACGTAGACCATTTCGGATCCGATTCGATCATCCTCATAGTCGAGTCTTCCGATCCGCTCAGTTCAGATGTCCTGGATTATCTTGATACCGTCGAAGAGGACATACGCCAGCAACAGAATATCAAAAGCACTTACAGCGTAGTCGATCTGTTGAAAAGCGCCAATGGAGGAACTCTTCCGGATTCACGGAGCGAGGTCGATTCAATTGTTGATTCGCTCCCCCCGTCCGTCCGCGACCTCGTCGTCCCCTCAAATATCCTTACTCTCGTGCAGATCCGACTGGACGAAGGCCTTTCGGAGGAGGTCCAGGAGTCGGCACTGAACAACGTGATCTCGATCATCGATCACACCGATAAGCCTCCCGGCGTCACTGTAGAAATCTCCGGCAGTCCTGCGTTCATGCAGCAGATGTCGGAAGGGCTCGGGAGCAACATGGGGATTCTCATCGGGGGTGCCATGATCCTGATGATCATCGCGATGGGGATCCTTTTTGCGTATGTGCGGTACCGGTTTATGCCGGTTCTCCTCGTGGGGATTGGCCTCGCTACTTCCCTTGGCCTTATCGGACTTGCCGGAGTCGGGCTTAACATGGCGGTGATCGGTGCATTCCCTGTCCTGATCGGCCTGGGCATTGACTACGCGATCCAATTCCATGCCAGGTTTGACGAGGAGGCCAGGAAGGGATCGCTCCAGGAAGCCGTATTCATGACAGTTACCAGGACTGGTCCGGCGGTCATGTACGCCATGCTTGCGACCTGCATGGGGTTCTTTGCGATGTTCATCTCCGAAGTTCCCATGATCCGCTCGTTCGGGCTTGTCGCCATCATCGGTATTTTTACGTCCTACTGGATATCGTGCATCGGGGTTCCCACCCTTTGCTTGCTGTTGAATTACAGGCCGAAGCAACCTAAGACGGATGCGTGTTATGCCGTGGGCGAGGGGGCGTGTGATTCCGTAATAGACCCGACCGGGGATGAATCCAAAATGCCCAGCGGGAAGAGACGCTCCTTTTCCTACGGGCAGTTCCTGACCGACATATCCGTGAAAATTGCGAAAAA
>JAJRBP010000317.1 GCA_028679405.1 Methanoregulaceae archaeon
TACGTAGATCGCTGCATCCTGTCTTTTCCGGCCCGTAACAGTCGTCGAATCACAATCCCACGTTTTAAGAATGGAGACCGAATCGGGGCATTTACTCCCGTGACAAAAGGAGGCGTTTTAAAACCCCGTCGTATCGGGCTTCTGAGGCATGATCTTATGCTTGTCCATGAAATCATCGATCGCGATCATACCGGCGATTGTACGGCCATGGCTGACCCGCTTTCCTTCGGAATTGAGACAAACCGGGCTCGATTCGGGGTTATTTCCGGGGGGTGCCAAAATTCAGGTTTTACGGGCGTTTTCAGGATCGCGAATGGGAGAAAGGAGCCTGGATTGGGCTTATCCGGGTTGAAGTGAATCTGATGTGCAGTGCGACCCGGACCATTCTTTTGAAGTGTTAACACCGTTAACTCAGTTCATACCGCCAGTACCGGGGCTCCCCGGAAATTGTGAGGCGCCATGCAAATTCAGGAGCACGGAAATTAAAAAAAAAAATCTGTGAGACTTTTTCGGGATTTTAATAAAGGAATTTTTCCAGAACAGGATTTTGCGGGAATTTATTTCCCGCTCTTCACCGTCTTTGAGCCCCGGAGGATCCCGATCCTCCCGGTCCGGACAAGCTCCTTCACCCCGTACTGGCGGAGGAGTTTCTCGAGCGCATCGATCTTGTCAGAGTCACCGGTCACCTGCATCACGAGGGTTTTTGCACCGACGTCTATGATATGGGCCCTGAAGATTTCCGCGATCTGCATCACCTCGGCCCTGGATGTGCCGGGCTCTGCCGCGACCTTGATCAGGGCGAGCTCGCGCTCGACCCGCTCGTTGTCCGTGATGTCAGAGACCTTGATCACGTCGATCAGCTTGTTCAGCTGTTTCATCACCTGCTCGATCTGGGCATCGTCGCCGATGCAGACGATCGTGATCCTCGACATCCCCGGCTCTTCGGAAGTCCCGACCGCGAGGCTCTCTATGTTGAACCCGCGTCGCGAGAAGAGCCCGGTCACCCTGGAGAGTACCCCGGCCCGGTTCTCGACGATGACCGAGAGAGTATGCGGTTTCATATTCACTCCCCCCCGAGCATCTCGTTGATCGCCGCCCCTGCGGGAACCATGGGGAAGACGTTCTCCTCCCGCTCCACCCGGAAGTCGAGGACGAACGGCCCGTCCGTCTCGATGGCGGCTTTCAGGGCCGGCACGACCTCGTCCTTCGTGTTGACCTGGATCCCGTCGATCCCATACGCCTTTGCGATCTTCACGAAGTCCACCGGCGGGAGCTCGGTGTAGGAGTACCGCCGGTCGTAGAAGAGCTCCTGCCATTGCCGGACCATCCCGAGGAACCGGTTGTTCAGGATCGCGACTTTGACCGGGATCTTGTACTGGGCGATCGTCCCGAACTCCTGGATGTTCATCTGGATGCTCCCGTCGCCGGCGATGTCGAAGACGACCTCATCGGGGCATGCGAACTGCGCCCCCATCGCGGCCGGGAGCCCGTAGCCCATCGTGCCAAGACCTCCCGAAGTGATCCAGGTCCTGGGTCTCCTGAAACAGAAGTACTGGGCGGTCCACATCTGGTTCTGCCCGACCTCCGAGACGATGACCCCTTTCCCGTCGAGAAGCCTCGAGAGCTGCTGGATCACGTACTGCGGCCGGAGCGTCCCGTCATCCCTGAACCGGAGCGGGTGGTCCTTCTTCCACGTCCCGATCTTCTTTCTCCAGGTCTCGTAATTCCCCTGTTTCTTTATGAGACTGAGCATATCCTGGAGGACCCCCTTCGCGTCCCCGACGATCGGGATCGCCACCCTCTTGTTCTTTCCAATCTCCGCCGGGTCGATATCGATGTGGATGATCTGGGCCCTCGACGCGAACGTGTCGAGCTTCCCGGTCACCCGGTCGTCGAACCTGACACCAACCGCAAGGAGGAGGTCACACTCGGTGATCGCGAAGTTCGCGTAGGCAGTCCCGTGCATCCCGAGCATCCCGAGGTTGAGCGGGTGGTCGCAGGGGATCGCCCCGAGTCCCATCAGCGTGGTGGTCACCGGGATCATCATCTTCTCGGCGAGACTGACGAGTTCTCCGGACGCGTCCGAGAGGATGACACCTCCTCCTGCATAGATCACCGGCCGTTCGGCCGATGCGAGGATCTCGAGCGCTTTCTCGATCTGCCGGGGGTGACCCCTGTACGTCGGCTGGTACCCGCGTAGGGTTATCTCTCCCTGAACGGGAGTTTCGGACTCGATCTCGCGGACAACCACGTCTTTCGGGACATCGATCAGGACCGGTCCCCTCCGCCCTGTATTCGCGATATAGAACGCCTCGTGCACGACCCGGTCGAGGTCTTCTGTCCTCTTCACGAGATAGTTGTGCTTGGTGACCGGCATCGTGATCCCGGTGATGTCCGACTCCTGGAACGCGTCGTTCCCGAGGAGACTCGTCGGCACCTGCCCGGTTATCGCGACGATCGGGATCGAGTCCATGTAAGCGGTGGCAATCCCCGTGACAAGGTTGCATGCGCCCGGACCGGATGTCGCGAGGCATACCCCTACCCTCCCGCTTGCCCGTGCATACCCGTCGGCGGCATGGGCAGCGGCCTGCTCGTGCCTGACAAGGATATGACGGAGCGGGGAGTCGTAGAGCTCGTCATAGATGGGGAGTACTACGCCGCCGGGGTACCCGAATATGGTCTCAACCCCTTCGCGTCGCAGCCCCTCAATCAGTATTTTTGCCCCGGATTTCATCCTCTTCCCTCAATAACCGGTTCATTCCGGAAATCACGGCTTCCACACTCGCCATTATGATATCGGTGCGGGCACCGCGTGAAGTAATTATCTTTCCGTCTTTACTTAACCTTACCGTCACGTCAACGAGCGCGTCGGTTCC
>JAJRBP010000030.1 GCA_028679405.1 Methanoregulaceae archaeon
GCTGATATCGTAAAAGACGATGACATACCCCAGGTAATTCCCCGAAGGCCCGGTCATCGGGGTGGCGATCCCCTCCACCGGCAGGGGTGCCCGGTCGACGGAGTGAATGAAGGTCCCATCCGGAAACTCCCACCGCATCCGGCCTGCGATCGCCGCGTTCAGCGAGGGGATTTCCGGCTGCGTGAGAGCGAAGTCTGCCAGGACGATGATGTCTCCGAGACTTTTCCCGATCATTCCGGCCGCGGGTATCCCGGTCAGGTACTCCGCCACATGGTTGGCATAGGTAACCGTTCCCCCCGTGTCGAGAGTAATCAGGCCGATCCCGGTGCAGTCAACGACCGTCGAAAGCCAGTCAAGCCCGGTCCTGAGAAGAGTCTCGGTCCGGTGACGGGCAAGTGCGACTTCTATCGCAAGGAAGAGCGCTCTCTCAGAGAACGGTTTGATCAGGTACCCGAACGCACCGGCGAGGCCGGCCTCGTCCCCTCCGAGGTCGTCGGGATAGGTGATGATGAAAACGGAAGGGATGTTCCACTTTTTAAGGACCGTTTTTGCGGCCTCCAACCCTGACATCCTTCCTTTCAGGCGGGTATCCATGAGAATGAGGTCCGGGCCGATCTCTTCAGCCCTTGCGATTACCGCATCACCCGTGCAGACGATATCTGCCACGAGATACCCTTTTCTCCGGACTCCGGTTTCTATCGATTTTGCCACGATCAGGTCGGGCTCTGCGATCAGGATCGTCTCTTTGTCAGAAGTTCCCGGTTGAGAGGACAGGTCCCCTGTCATCCCTGCGGCAGCTCCCATGGGATTGCAGTTTCTTTCGGTACCTGGTCCGTGCCTCCCGCAGCCTTCCTGCCCCGGTTTCTTCCCGTCGGATGTCCCTGTCTCTCTCATGATCGGTAAAGTCCCGCGGATGCAGTCTTTCCAGCTCTCGTAATGCAATGCCTGACCCGTCGTCTGAAGCTCCGGATGATCTCCCGGACCCGGCAGGCCTTCAGCCCGGTGTTTTTCACCCCCGGCGGGGATGAGTACCTTCTGGTATTCCCCCGGACTCCGGGTCGGGATTACCGGGCCTGGCCGGTCCTGCTCCCCGGCCGGGCACTCTGGCAGCGGGCCGATCCATCTTCTGGAGGCAGAGACCCACGTGGTGCCGCAGGGGTCCGCCGTTTCTGCCGGTGTCATGCGGGAGACTTCCTGAAATCCGGAGTTCCTGGTTTGGATTTTTGTCCTTTCAGAGGTCCTTGAGGATCCGCTTGATATCGATCCAGATGACGAGATCCGACCCGTCCTTCTCTTTTCCTCCGATCTTCTTGTTGATCGTCCCGATGATGCTCCCGTCTCCGCTCCCGAAGGAGGTGGTGGTGTCCACCTGGTTCCTCGAGAATGTCGAGACGGCGAGTACGTCGTCAACCATGATGCCGACCTTGGACCTCGTGATCTTCTCGTCGAGGACGATGAACTTCGAGTTCTCCTCGGAAAAGGTCTGGGTCTCCTTGATGTGCATCTGCACCTTGAGGTCGATGATCGTCGTGATCTCGCTCCTTAGCGAGATCATTCCCTTCACGTAGATGGGTGCGTTCGGGAGCTGGGTGATCTGGGTGTATTCGACGACTTCCTTCACGTCGAAGAGGTCGATCGCAAAGTGCTCCTTGCCGAGGATGAACTCCACGACCTGCACCGAATCCGCAATCGTCCTCGCGCCTGGACCGGAGATATTTCCGGCGCCGGTTTTCATCTGTTGCACCTCGTCCTGGTTCATGTTCACGATCACACCTTGAAGTTGCTCACTTCTCTCGAGACCTTCTCGACGATCACGTTGACATTCCCGACGACCTTGGTGATCTGGTCGATCGCGGCCGAGGACTCTTCGCTCGCTGCGGCAGAGTCCATCGATTCCTTTACGGTGGCCTGCATCAGGCCTCCGACCTCGCTGACGCTCGCGGTAATCTCCTCGGTGGACGCGGCCTGCTCCTCGGTCGCGCTCGCGACCTGCGTGAGGTTGTTTGCGACCTGGTCGACGGCGATCACGATCTCCTTGAAGACCCCGAGGGTCTCGCTGAGTGCGGAACTGCCTTCCTTGACGCTTGTGGTCGCTCCGGACATCGATTCCGCGGCCTCCTGGCTCTTGTTCTGGAGGTTGGAGATCATCTGGGCGATGTTCTCTGCCGATGTCTGGGACTCCTGGGCGAGGCTCTTGACTTCTGTCGCGACGACTGCGAACCCGCGGCCTGCATCCCCTGCGCGGGCGGCTTCAATCGCTGCGTTCAGCGCAAGCAGGTTTGTCTGGTTCGCAAGGTCGCTGATGAGGTCGACGATCTTTCCGATCTGGTCCATCTGCTCGCGGATCTCGATGATGATCTTCTCTGCGTGGGCAGACGAGGTCGTTATCCCGGCCATCCCTGACTCGGCCTTCTGGGCGAGCTGGGCCCCTTTCTTCGAGAGGTTGTTTGCGTTTGCGAGGAGTGCCGATACCTGCTCGGTCTGCGATGCGACCTCGGTGACCGTCTTCGAGAGGTCTTCCATCGCCTTCAGGACCTGGTTGATCCCATTGCCGCTCCGCTCTGCATTCGAGCTCACGACGCTCGCGCTCTTGGCGACCTGGTTCGAACCTGATGCCACTTCCTCGATACTCGCGTTCGCCTCTTCGGCGCTTGCGGCGAGGTCGGCCATCTGGTTCTTGATCATCGAGATCGACTTGGAGACCTCGATCCCGATGTTGTCGAGGGCTTTCCTGAACTCTATGAAGTCACCTTTGAGAATTATCCGGTCATCCATGCGTGCGGTGAAGTCTCCCTTCGCGTAGTGCGTCGAGATTCTCATCGCTTCGTTGAGCGGCCCGATGACGTGATCGAGTGTCTTGTTGATCCCGATGACGATCTCCTTGTAACCGCCCTGGAACTTGTCCGTGTTTCCCCGGGATGTCAGCTTGCCTTCAGTTGCATCGTTTGCGAGGCTTACCGTCTCGTCTTTCAAGCTCTGGAGGACGTCGCAGCACTGGTCCATCGCTTCTGCCATGACACCGACCTCGTCCTTCCTGGTCAGCTTCAGGCGCCGGTCGAGCTTCCCGTTGCTCATGTCCTGGATCATCTCGGTGGTAATGCCGATAGGCTTCGAGATGCTGCGGGAGAGGTACAACCCGAGACTAAGGGCTGCGACTACACCGATAATCAGTGCGATGATGATCGTCGTGCTCGCGGTAGCGGCATTAGCGGCGCCCTGGGCGGTCAGAGCCTGCATCTCCTTGGTATTCATTTCGGAGAGACGGGCGTTGGAGTCTGTAACTGCCGCACGGGTGGCAGTAGCACCGGAACTAAGAATCTGCTCGAGGCCACCCTTCTCATCGTTCGCTTTTATCTTGTCCATGACGTCGGACGCCAGCTTCTGGTAACCGGCCCATGCACCCTCGTACGTGGTGAGCTCGGCCCGTTCTGCGGTGTCCAGGTCAGCCTTCTTCAACTCGTCGACATAGCTGTTGACCTTCACGACATCCTGGTCGATGGTTGTCTGCATCGTGTCGCGTGTTGCAGGGCTGATAATGTACAGATACACATCGCCACGGAGTTTGTAGAACCCGGCGTCCATGTTCCCCAAGGTGTCGAGGTGACTTGCGCCAACTGCGATCTTCGCCTCATCGGCTGCCATAGTCTGCATGTTCGAGAAGCCAATCCACGCAACGATCCCAAGGATTGCGACCACGATGAGGTAGCCTGCGATCAACTTGGTCCCTATTTTCATGTCGTTTAACGAAACCATCCTGATTTCAACCCCTGAAATTTCTCCTCACCCTGGGGCCCGGCACACGGGCGCGGGCGAATCCCTGGCGCCGGACAGGAATTCCAGACCCGCCCGGAGTGTCAGGCCATTTATGCACAGGTTATTGCATTGCAATACGTGATGCATTATGACAAACCACAATGCTATTCAATAGCATATAAACTTTTGCCACCTATAATCGCGGGCGTTACACCGTGCATTATATATGCGAAGTAATCCATTCCACTATTGAAAGTTGATTCCGTTTATGCGGAAGATGCGGTGAGCAAAGATGGAGGGCGACGAGATCGGGAAGATAAAAGAGATCCTCAAGAGCGAGCCACGCGGGCTCTCCATCAGGCAGATCACCGACCAGCTGAACATCAACAGGAACCTCGTGGCGAAGTACCTCGATATGCTTCTCGTCTCCGGCCAGGTCGAGATGAGGACGATAGGGGTTGCCAAGATGTACTACCTCTCCCAGCGGGTACCGATCTCGGCGCTGATGGACTTCTCCTCGGACTTCATCGCGGTCCTCGACGAGGGACTGCATGTCCTCCAGATCAATGACAACTTCCTCGCTTTCTCGGGGACGGCACGGGAGGAGGTGGCAGGGAAGACGATAGAAGCAGGGGCGATACCGCTCCTCTCCTCAGACGAAGCAGCGGCGGGTATCAGGGATGCGCTCCAGGGGAAAGAGACCTCGATCGATATCGGGTGGCGGAACGGGGACCTTGCCTTCCATGCAAAATTCATCCCCGCGGTCTTTGAGGACGGGAGACGAGGGGTGACGGCGATCCTTGAGAACACCACCGAGATCAGGAAGGCAGAGCGGTCGGTCCGGGCCGCGCTCTCTGAGAAGGAGGCGCTCCTCCGGGAGATCAACCAGCGGATCAACGACCACCTCCAGCTGATCTCGAGCCTTGTCCACCTGCAGATCTCCTCGACGAGCGATGAGCGGGCAAGGGCAGTCCTGGTCGAGACCCAGAACAGGATCCTCTCGCTTGCATTTGTGTATGCGCACCTCGGACAGTCGCTTCGGCTGGGGAGCGACCCGGTAGGGCTGTTCATCAGGGACCTTGTACAGGCAATCTTCCAGTCTTACACCATCGCTGATTCACAGGTCCGCACCGTTATCAGAACCACAGGGGTATCTCTCTCGATCCGGCATGCGACAGCCCTGGGCCTGATAGTGAACGAGCTGGTCAGCTATACGATCAGGACCTCTTTTACCGGGGGGGCCAGGGGAGATCTTGTCATCGAAGTGAGCGGCGATACGGAAAAGGGGTACATGATGGTCATCGGCAACACGGGGAAGAAGTTCCCTGCAGGTCTTGACCCGGCTGCGAGCGATCTCCTCGGTCTGCAGCTTGCACATACCCTGGCGGTCAAGCAGCTGGGCGGTACCATATCGATCCGGAAAGACGATGGAAATGCCTTTATCATCTCATTCCCAGGAAGTATGGAATGACCAGATCGATCCTGATCATCGAGGACAACGCGATCATCGCACTGGATATCGAGAGACGGTTGAAGAGCATCGGGTGCGGGATCGCGGGGGTTGCCGCAACCGCGGCTGAGGCGCTCGACCTTGCGGAGAAGAAGCGCCCTGTCCTCGCGCTCGTCGATATCAAGCTGAAAGGGCCGGTCGACGGGATCGAGGTCGCCACGCAGCTCCGGGACCGTTTTTCAATCCCGTTTGTCTTTCTCACGGCACACTCGGACGCAGGGGTCAAGGCGAGCGCCATGGCGACAGGCCCTGCGGGATATCTCCTAAAGCCGCTGAGAGAGTCCGAGCTCGAGGAGCTCGTCAGGAAAATCCTCACCTGAACGCGGGATCCTGTCTGGAAACCTAAATCACCGGTTTCTGGTGAAACCGTTTCCCTGGACCCCGGCTTCCAGGGCAGGAATATTTCTGCGGAGACATTTCTGCGGGACCTCCGCTGCCCGGAACCACGGCATATCCTGGTTATCCCGGTTTTCCCTCGGGGAAGGTGATTATGAACCTCGTCCCTCCCCCGGTCTCTGTCTGCAGGGTCCCTTCGAGCTGCCGTACGAGGATCGTGATGAGCTGGAGGCCGAGGGTCTCGGCCTGCCCGGGGTCGAGATCTTCCGGGAGCCCCCGCCCGTCGTCGCCGACCATGAGGAGGATCTTTCCTTCTGCCACTCTTTTCATCGAGATCGTGATGGTTCCGGATTTGCGTCCGGTAAATGCGTGCTGGAGGGAGTTGATGATGATCTCGTGGAGGATCAGCCCGAACGGAATGGAGGTGTCGAGGTCGAGGGCGATGTCCTCGACATCGGTCACGAGCCCGATCTCCAGGCCGAACGCATACGTGCCGATGATCTCGGATACGAATCTCTGTATGTACTCACCGGCGTTGATCGAAGCGAAGGAATCGGAGAGATACAGGGTCTCGTGTACAAGCGCCATCGATTTGATACGGGTCTCGCTCTCCCGGAAGTGTGTACGAAGACGCTCGTCCCCCAGGTGTGCAGACTGGAGGTGGAGGAGGCTTGAGATCACCTGCATGTTGTTCTTCACCCGGTGGTGCACCTCCCGGAGGAGGGCGGTCTTGTCGTCGAGAGACCTGCGGAGCTGCTCCTCGTACTGCATCTTTTCCACCATGCTCCCGAGCTCGTGACCGATGGAGGTGAGTATCTCGGAGTCCTCCTCCGACAGCGTGCGTTCACCCGGATATGCAAGGACGAGTTTCCCTATGACCCCCCGCTTCCCAAGCAGCGGGGTGACGTACACCTGCGAGTCCTTCACGGGGAGTTCATCACAGATATTGTCATCCCGGAGGACCGCGATCCTTTCATTCCCGGCTTCGCCCCTGAAAGACAACTCTTCCGAACGGCGCACCCGGGCCATCCTCTTCATGGCCCCGTCCTCCGCGAGGTAGACCTCCCCGGTCTCGCATCCGAGGAGGACTATCGCCGACTCGAGGATGGAACAGAGGAGCTCGTGGAGCGATTCGGCCTTGCCGGAGAGGGATACGATCTGGTTGAGGACCGAGAGCCGGTGGGCATTCGCCGCGATCGTCTGGCTCGCACGTTTCTGCTCGGTCATATCGATGAGGTTCCCCACGATGGCAGGCCTGCCGTTGAGCATCGTTCTCGAGCCGAACGCTTCGATCCAGATAACATCCCCGCTCTTCCTCCGGCCACGGAACTCGTACTGGAGGGACTCCATTCCGCCTGATAAACGCTGCCCGATGTTCGTGTCGACGAGGACCCAGTCATCGGGGTGGACGAGATCCCTGACCTTCACATGGTCCACCACCTCTTCCCTGGTGTAGCCGAATATCCGGGCGAGTTGAGGGTTGACGTACGGGAATTTCCCGTCCTGGATCACGTATACCCCGATAAGCGAGCTCTCGACAGGACTATGGAAGAGCTCCTCGATCTCGGTCCTGATGATGGCGGAACTGATGATGTTTGCCGCCGCCTGGAGGGCGTCTACCTCGATTCTGGTCCACGTGCGGCCCCGGGAGGACTCGACAAAGGCCATCACTCCCCAGAACGAAAGGTCGCTCCTGATCGGGGTGATAACGACCGACTCCGACTGTGTCGCCCTGAGGATGTCACTGATCGGTCCGGGGATGTCGTCCAGGCCCCCGAATACGGGCTCGCCTCTCGGGATCCGGTACAGCCAGTCCGAAAGACCCGTATCGAAAGGAATAACCAGGTACTCCCCGAGGTCGAACGGCTTCTTATCTTCCTGATCGATCCACCAGTGCCTCATGTATGCAGATCCGCCGCCCTCCCTGTCGAACGAGACCTGGAAGAGATAGACAGACCCCACGTCCGCTGCGGTCCCCAGGTGTTTCAGGATTGAATCGATCTCCCTCTCCCAGTTGGTGGACAAAAGCAGGCTCGCAGCCACATAGCTGACTGCCTCGAGGATCGCATCCCTGGAGAGGAGTTCTCTCTCGGTCGCCTTCCTGAGGGTGATATCCCGGGCGACACCGAGGTACCCGGGTTTTCCTTCGAATTCGATCGCCCGGACACTCACCTCCACCGGCACCGTTGCCCCGGTTTTCGTATGAAAGACCGTCTCGTATACCACCCGGTCTCCCTGCCCGATGGGTCCGATTCGCGCCGTTCCCACCGCCTGGGAGGGGTCCATGATATCGGCTACCTGCATTCCCCGGACCTGACCGGGATCGTACCCGAGCCGCTCGAGGGTGGCGGCGTTCATGTCGATGATGTTCCCCTGCGG
>JAJRBP010000255.1 GCA_028679405.1 Methanoregulaceae archaeon
GGATAAAGCCATCAACCGTGCCGCCGACCTTATTGACCAGGTACGGCTTTCGCACAGGATGATGCATATCGCCCGCGATCTTTCAGGAGGGGAGAAACAGCGCGTGGTTCTCGCCCGTCAGCTGGCAAAGGAACCGTTCATGCTCTTTGCCGATGAACCTACCGGCACCCTCGATCCCGGGACAGCAAGGATTGTACATTCAATGCTTTCCGATGCAGCCAAAACAAATAATATGGGAATGGTTGTCACCTCACACTTCTCCCAGGTGGTTGAAGATGTTGCACACCGTGCAATCCTCCTGCAGGATGGAGGAATTGCAAAAATGGGGACACCGAAACAAATTATCGCCGAATTCATGAAAGGATATGACGATACTGAAAAATTCGACGCAGCCACGTTGGGTGAGAAGGTTGTTGCGGCAAGGGACCTTTTCAAACGTTATATATCTGTTGATCGCGGTGTCGTAAAGGCGGTAAACGGAGTCAACTTTGAGGTTTATACCAAAGAGATCTTCGGGATTATCGGAAAGAGCGGGGCAGGAAAGACAACACTCTCAGGTATTATCGCCGGTCTTATCGAACCCACCAGCGGTGAGATGAATATCCGGATTGGTGAAGAGTGGATCGACATGACCAAGCCCGGCATCGAGGAGAGGGGGAGAGCTACGGCATATATCGGTCTCCTTCATCAGGAATACGACCTTTTCCCCCACCGTAATGTCCTTGACAACCTGACTGATGCGATTGGTCTGGAATTCCCAAAAGAACTCGCTATGCGAAAGGCACTCATAACTCTCAGGATGGCAGGGTTCAGTGAGGAAAAAAGCAGGGAGATTCTTGAAAGAATGCCCGGACAACTTTCAGAGGGGGAAAGGCATCGTGTGGCACTAGCCCAGGTTCTTATCCGTGAACCGAGGATAGTGATACTTGATGAACCGACCGGGACGATGGACCCGATTACAAAGATCGATGTAAAACATTCGATCATGCACTCCCGCGAAGAGATGGAAGAAACATTCATTGTCGTTTCGCATGATATGGAGTTTGTCCGGGATATCTGTGACCGGCTCGCTCTTATGCGTGGCGGAAAGATCGTGCAAATTGGCAGGACAGCAGATGTGCTCGCGATCCTCACTGAGGAAGAACGCCAGCTTATGAGCCATCCTGCAGCATGAGGGACTAAATGATCACCATCCACCTCGATGGAGAGAGGATGGATGTAAGTGAGGGGAACACGCTCAGGTCAATCCTCTCCCATCATCCACCTGGCTGCAGCGTCGGTATTATCCGGCAGTCGACTCAGGAACAGGCCAAAACCGGTAATCTTAAAATCAGCACTACAGCCGGTGAAGTGTCGATTGAGATTTCAGGAAGGAGCGCTGATTTCCTGGAATCCCCTGAAATTGTAGAGAGACTCAACCTTCACTGGGGAGATCGTTATGCAACAGCGTTTGGACCCTTCCCTTCATCTTTTCATCCGCTGCGCAAACCCCATCTCTATGAACGGGGAGATGTCATCCTTGGTTGTGGGGGCTATGAACCGGCACGGTCCTATCTTATTTTCTCCAAAACCCGCCATTCTGCAGATCATGGGGCTGACGAAAGTGGTGGTGTCATCGGGAAAGTAATAAGTGGCAGGGCAGTGCTCGAACGCTGGTCAACCGGAGATCGTATTAATAAAATCGAACCGGTTATCAGCTGGGCGGACACAAGCCGCTCGTATACCACTACTGATTTGAGTCTTATTCCTGAAGATGGCATGCAGATTGTAACCCGGGTAAATGTGATCGCTCAGGGATACACACCAGAACGAATTACAACTGAGGCCGCAGGTAGTGTGGAACACATGCTTCGTGCACTTCAGTCCGGGAGGTTTACTGTGGGACGGGCAACGAGCACATTTATTCTCGATCCCCGACTTTCGGGTACTCCGGATATTGAAACGGGATTCCGCCGCCCGCGCAGGGAGGGAACCGTTACCGTCAGGACCCAGGGGAAACAGGAAGGGGGGATCTATATTTACCGTGAAGACGTCCCCAGCAGTCCTGTTCACAGTGTTGTCGGACAGGTAGTTCATGGCATTGAACTCGTAAAACTTGCAAAAGAGCAGGATATCCTCGCTATCAGTGTTCTGCCACAGCGGATTGACCTTCTCGGACTTCCCCTCATTAAGGCAAAAGAGATCATTTTGGCACAGGGAATATTATTTGAAGCCGACAAGGACGACGGTGAGAGAATTGTGGTATCGCAGGAGCCCGGTAACACGCTGGATGTCCTCAAGGAGAAAAAAGTTACCGTAACGACTGCTCCACTGGAAAAAGTGATAGATATTACGCTGGATGACGAAAAAGCACCGGTCAGTTGCGATATATTCCGAAGGATTACAGGACTGAAGGAACACGATGCCGGCGTGCTGCCCGTCTTTTTTAAATTCGATGATGTCGTCCTGTTCAGGTCACCGATTCCCACGGGAGTAAAGATCAATCCTGAGAATCCGCCAAAAGATGAGGCCCCGGCA
>JAJRBP010000012.1 GCA_028679405.1 Methanoregulaceae archaeon
CTCTGGGAAAAGAACGGCGTCGAATAGTACGGGGAGGCGACCCGGACGACTCCGTCGCAGCTGCAGAGCCTGGTGAATGAAAACGTGTCAGCCAGGTCCTGGTAAAACCGGTCCATGTGACTGTTGGGCAGGATGAGACCGATACCGCCGATCCCGACATGGTACTGGCCGTTCCCCAGCGGAAAGACCCACAGGTAGCCAAGCCCTGGTATCCTGTTCCCGTAGACGCCCGCCTCGAGGTTTCCGTCCCCCCGCGATTCCACAAACACCCGGTGCTGTACGGTCGGCAGCGTCAGGTCCGACCTGCAGGGCGGGAGGAATGCCCTTGCCACGCCGGTCGCATCCACGATGATATCATAGGCCTCTGCCTCCCCCGACCCCAGGTCCTGCTGCTTCAGGTTCGTGCCTTTGGTAAGGTCCCGGAGGAGACGGGGCTTGTCAATGGTCCGGAGGGGTGTCTTTGCGACGAGGCCGTCGAAATTCATCAGGGACATCGGTTCGATGAGGTATTTGTCCGGGTCGAGGCCGACTGCAGTAAGATACCGGTCTATCCAGGCGGGCGCACCCCAGCCGCATGAGCGGCATCCGCAGCGGGTGTCGTGGTGCTTTCCCTTATAAATGTCCGGAGAAATTCCCTTCTTTTCGAGGAGCTTCCCCAGGTAACCCCCGGCAATCCCGGCCCCCGCAATCGCAACTTTCACCGGATCACCCCGGACGCTATCAAAATGATACTGATCGCCACCGCGTGTACCATAGATGCTCCGACCTGCTGCAGCATCAGCTTGTTGGCCTTCGCCTCGAACCCGGGAAAAACCGAGTACATGACGCGGGTGCAGAGTTGATCGATTTTTGCACCAAGGACCGTGTTGATCCCGGCGATAACCGCCGTTGTAAGGACAAGAGCATACGCAAGTTCCATGCTTCCGAGAATAACGGCGAGCGGGTAGAGCATCAGGATGGAAACGATCAGGGTAACGATGCCGTAGACTGTCGAGTGCGACTGTTCCGGGTTCTGCACGGAAGAGGTGCATTTCCCTCCCAGACGGTCGGAATTCACATCCCTGCGCATCATCGACACGACGAAGCAGGTCACAGTCAGGCCATGCAGCAGCGACAGGATGAATGCCAGCAGCGAGAAGATGCCGGTCGCGGCATAGACGACGGTCACGGTGACGCCGACTACCAGCCAGGGAAAAATATACCACTCGGTGAGGGGCTTGTATGCCAGCCTTATCCGGGGATGATTGTACCCGTAATCGAAAAAGAAGCCGATTAAAATCAGTATTGGAATAAATATACGCTGCACCGTGAGGAACGCAGCGAGGACCAGGACGACGGCAGTGATAACAACCGACAGGTTCCTGTATTCTTCCACGGTTGCCCACCCGAACACGAGGGGCCGGTCCCGCCCGGTCTCCCTGCTCTTCTCATGCCGGTCGATCTCCAGGTCCATGATGTCGTTCCAGATATGGGCATCGATATGTACGAGAAGTGCTGCCACCACCGCGAGGATGAACAGGCCCCAGTCGGCAGCAAATCCCCCGGCTTCCCACACGGTCACCACGAACCCGAGCAGGACGGCACACCCGGTAAAGGGGATGAGCCCCTCGATCCGGAGGATTCGCCGGAAGGTGCGTGGATCCATGTTACCCCCCTATGGGAGTTGTACAAATATCATTTTGTCTGCGAGAGGGACGAAACGGCTCGTAAACTCTTCCAGGGGGCATCCCGCAGCAGACATACTGCCAGGTCCCCGTTAATCCCGGAGTTCTCTACCGGCATGCCGTAACAGATATGATCACCTCGTCCGGATGCCCTTCGATCCCGGGAGTCCACATTCACTGCATAAGAAAAAAAGGATCAAAAAAGCCTGGGGAACCCGGTCCAGGGACTTCTGGCACCGGTATACTTTTGCGAAAGGGAGTGGAGGCTCCGGTCAGCCCCGGGTACGGTACGGCGATGTCTGGTTCACGACTTTGTACCGGTTCCCGTTATTCATGGTCACGTATACCAGGATCTGATCGGTCTGGCCTGTCCCCTGGAAAGTCGCTGTTGCTCCTTTTTCAGCTTTAAGGAACTGGGTCTGGCTTGCCCCGTCATCCCCGGTATAGATTACTTCTATGTTTTGTACCTGGTTCTGCCCTTCCCCGCCCGCAAATGTGACATCAATCGTGTTGTGGATCGCATCTTTCTGGCCTACCTGAAAAACTACGTTACTGCCGGCAGGAAGCGTGTCTACGGTCCCCATGATGATATTCTCACGCGGTTCAGGAGGGTTATTTGCAGGAGGAACTGAGGTGCATCCGGCAAGGAGCGCACAAAGCAGGAGGATAATGACTGCAGGAAGAAATCGTTTCATGATAAAGGGCTAATATCCAGGCACCTTATTAGAATGTTTGGTCTCTTTGCAAATTCCATTATATGACTACACAGCCTTTTCCGGGGAGATCTTCTGCGCCTTCACAAGATCCGGAGTCCGAGGGTCCGGTGAGAGCGAACAGATGCATGATGTCCTTTGACCCCCGGCTGCACGCCCCCAACCATCCCATGATCTCTTCCGCAGCAGGCTGGATATCCTGCCCGGTGATATTGATGAACCGGCACACGTCTGCCACTCCGGTATTGCCCGGAAAAGGAACCCGGTGTACTGGTGAACCAGTTCGTCCGGTGTCCGGTCGGATATCCCTCTGCTTATCCTGTGAAACCGCCGCGTGAAAGAATTTTCGCTCTCTGCATTCCAAAAAGAGATTCCAGACTTCCCTACCTGGCATTGCTGAGGAACGTCTGGACGATACCTGCAAATTCGTCGGGATACTGGTACATTACACCATGCCCGCCACCCCTCATGCGGACCATCCATGAATGGGGGACTTTTTGTGCAATAATCAGGGAATTTTCCGGCGGAGTGAGGACATCCTGGTCGCCGGCGACCAGGAGGAGGGGCTGCGTTATCCCGGGCAGGCGCGAATATGTGCCGTTCCACGACGCGACGGCTTCGTACTGGCGCTGTACGTTTTCAGGGGGGTTCATGGTCGTCACCACCGGGAAGTACTTCGATGGGTCAGGGTTTTCTTTCAGCCACGCTGCCGGGAAAAGCTCCTTAAAGAGCCGTTCGCCCCGTTCCCTGTCGGTGCCGGAGGTATCCGCAAGGACTGCGAGGACTTCGGGTGACGGCGGTATCGCTTCCTTCCCGCCGGTATCCCCTGCATAGAGGATGACTTTGTCCACTTTATCCGGGTAATCCAGCACCAGTTCCTGTGCGATATTCGTACCCATGGAGAAACCCATGACATTTGCTTTTGTGATGCCCAGTGCAGCCATGAGACCTGCAGTATCATCGGCGAAGATGCGGATAGAGTACTCCCTGTCGGAGGAGGTCGAGTTCCCCATGCCCCGGTTGTCGAAAATGATGACCCGGTTGTATTTCGCGAGCTCGTTTAGTACCCTCGGGTCCCAGAGGTCCATGGTCGACGAGTAGCCCATGATCATGACGAGCGGCTCCCCGGATCCTGCTTCCCGGTACGCAATCGTGATGTCGTCGACAGGGACTGATTTTATCGGGGATTTTGTGATATCAGGCTGCGAACCGGCACCTGTACATCCGGCAGCGAGAACAAGGCCCGCGACCACGAGCAGCATGAAAGCGATTGAACAGATTTTCCTGGGAATCATGATTTTCTCCGAATATTCACGTTCTTTGCGGGAAGGGATAAATTCATTCCGAACAGGACCGCGTGTGAAAATCCTGCATTGTGTATAGACATTTATTCAGGAGTGCAGGTATCAAACCGATCCTGGATTCACCCCTGGTTTTTTTGGGAGTTCATTCCATCCGGGTCTGACAACCGGGATCAATGTTCACGTAAAGTGGGACAGCCTTCAGATTTCACGCTTTCCCGGGTTTTATTTTTTATGTTCCCCCGTTATGACTACTTTCCGCGGACTTTTCCCTGAAGGTCCTCTGCAAATTCTTCGGCATGGTTCAGGTCATCCGCACCCGGCCTGCCCTTATTCAATCCCCCGAACAGCCTGAGAAAACTGTTCGTGTTGAGACCGGGACAACCAAATTCACCGATAACCGTGTACCCCTTCTGCGTGAGTTTCTGCCTGATCTGCTTATGGTTGTTTTCCATAAATTCCCTGTTCGCAAAGGCGGCCGGGGCTCCATAGGTCGAAAAAAGGAATGCTTTTTTATCGTTCACCTGCGGCAGGCGGTCGGCAAGGTCGAGGAGGGATGCATCGAACGTGGCGCTATAGATCCCTGAGCCGAATCCTACGAGGTCGTACTCCGAAAGCTCCTCAGGAGTAACCTGCCGGGGCGTTTTTACCTCCGCCCCAAGGACTTTTGCGATGACGTGTGCAATCTTCTCCGTATTTTTGTGGTGGTAGGAGAACACCACCACGAGAGATCTCACGGACTGCGGATCCGTCAGTTCATTTCCCTTCATTTCCATTTGTTTCACCTTTTCTCTTTAATGTCCTGTTCCACTGGTATGACCACTTTTCCCCGGCTCCCACGCCCTGTTTGCCCGGAGTGCGCAGCCGCCGGCAGATTCCGTGAGGACCTCCGGCTGATCGCGGATTTGCCCAAGCAGCCTGGACCGGAGCGCCTTCTCCAGCGGCACGGTCGCAAGGTTTGCGTCCGAGAACGGGGCAGCAGGGCACGGCTCGAGGTCTCCGGACGGGCTGACATGCACGAATCCCCGCCCTGCGGCGAGGCACCCGCCATAGGCCTCCTCGTCGCCGGGGAAGCCGATGAAGAGCGCCGGGAACTTCCGGTTGAAACCGGCGAGAAC
The DNA here is from genome assembly GCA_028679405.1 of Methanoregulaceae archaeon. Lineage (GTDB taxonomy): Archaea > Halobacteriota > Methanomicrobia > Methanomicrobiales > Methanospirillaceae > JAJRBP01. Next base: position 4,797 of record JAJRBP010000012.1, read on the forward strand.
TGCCTGCAGGTTTTTCTTCTGATCGGGGGTCAGGATGAGACCCTCAGTGCCGGCCTCCATCGGCACGTATTCTACGAAAGTGAAGGCACGGACCCCTGCACCGATCATCTCCAGGACGAACGCTTCCCCGGTGACATCTGCAAAGTTCTCCCGCGTCGTGGTCACCGAGCAGCCGAAGAAGACGGAGCGGTCCTTCAGCCGCGTGCAGGCTGACAGAAGCCGGTCATAGACCCCGCTGCCCCGGCGCTGATCGGTATCCTCCCTGAATCCTTCGAAGCTGATGACCGGCACGAGGTTCCTGCACTCAGCGATCGCATCGGCCATCGCTTCGTCGATCAGCAGGCCGTTCGTAAAGACCGGGAAGAGGACCCTGGGATGGGCCTTCGCGATCCTGAAGATCTCCCCGTGCCTGACGAGAGGTTCGCCCCCCGCGATGACGATGACCGAGACACCGAGCCCTGCAGCCTGCTCGACAACCGATGCGAGGACCTCCGGGCTCATCTCGGCCATGGGTTTTCCTCCACGGCCGTGCATGTAGCAGCCGGCACAGGCGAGGTTGCAGCGCGAGGTGATGCTCACGATCATGACCGGCGGGACGAGGAGCCTTTCCCGTTCGTGCCTCTTCCGGATGGCTGCTGCCTTCCGCTGGTGGTGCAGGATGACGGTGCCCGGAATGACGAGGGCCGGCTCCGCGGCAATGATCCGGACCGCCTGGCCGAGGGTCTCCCCAATCGTCGTATCGAACAGTTCACGGTACCGGCTCCTGCCTGCTTCCGATAGGACAGCCTGTCCGGTCATCATAGGGGCCTCCTGCCGGAGTGTCTTTTCAGGATCATGACAGCCCACCCGGCGAGTGCCGCGAAGAGGGCAAGGAAGCTGAGTGTCGAGAAGGAGAACTTGATGACATACATGGCGCTCGTGAATAGTGCGACAGGGTCCAGCCTTGCCGGGTAAGTGAGGAGCAGGGTGATGACACCGGCATTCTCGAGATAGTCCGCAGTTGCCCCGAAGACCGGCAGGAGGTTAAGCCCGGTCCACGGGCTGTCTGCCGGGAGCCACCGGGCAAGGA
>JAJRBP010000102.1 GCA_028679405.1 Methanoregulaceae archaeon
AGAGGTCTCCCTTCCCTGCCTCCGCCATCTCTGCAACCTTTTTGATGTCCCGCTTGCGCACGTCCCTGCCCCCGAGGCCTATGATGTACCCGAGCACCGGTACCTTCGACCCGTACATCGCATCCCTGACCTCCAGGGTGACCGCACCCTTCGACCCGAGCGAGATGTTCTTGTCGAGCACCGCAACCCGTGTCGCATTCTTAAGCGCAGACGCGACCTCCTTCTCCGGGAACGGCCGGAAGGTCCGGATCCGGAGGAGCCCGGCCTTCTTTCCCTCCGCCCGCATCTCGTCGATTGCATCCTTCACGGTCCCGCAGAGCGAGCCCATCGCCACGAAGACCGTTTCGGCATCGGAGAGCCGGTAACCCTCGACCGGGGCGCTATAATCCCGGCCGAAGCGATCGCCGAACTCCTTTCCTGCCTTCGCGATGACCTCCATCGCGGTCGCCATCGCCTTCTGGTTCTCGTGCCGGAACTCGGTGTACCAGTCCGGCGTCGCGTACATCCCGAACGAGATCGGGTCGGCCGCATCGAGCTTCTGGTAGGGGTTGAACTTCGGCAGGTACTCGTCGGCCTGCTCCTGGGTGAGGAGGTCGACCGGCTCATACGTGTGGGAGAGGATGAACCCGTCGAAGCAGACGAACGAGGGGAGGAGAACCTTGTGGTCCTCGGAGACCTTGTACGCGAGGTAGTGGAGGTCGGTCGCCTCCTGGTTGTCCTCGGCGTAGAACTGCAGCCAGCCCGAGTCCCGCAGGGATATCGAGTCCTGCTGGTCGTTCCAGATGGAGAGCGGGGCGCCGAGAGCACGGTTCGCGATCGTCATCACGATCGGCATCCGCATCCCCGCGACGTTGAAGCAGACCTCGAACATCAGGGCGAGCCCCTGGGAGGTCGTCGCCGAGTAGGTCCGCGACCCCGTCGCGCTCGCGCCGAGGCAGGCCGACAGGGCCGAGAACTCGCTCTCGACCGTGATGTATTCGGCGTCGAGCTGGCAGTTCGCGACCATCTCCGCGAGCGCCTCGACGATATGGGTCTGGGGCGTGATGGGATATGCCGCGACCACCTGGGGCCGGCAATTGCGGACGGCGCCTGCCACCGCGATCGACCCTTCGATCATCTCGATCATCTACTTCTCCTCCCGTTCTCTCTTGATCGCTTCGGACGGGCACTCCTCTGCACAGAGGCCGCAGCCCTTGCAGTACGTCATGTCCGGGACAGGGAACTCCTCCGCGTCCTCTCCGATACAGCCCTCAGGGCAGATCGTCGAGCACATCCCGCACTTCGTGCACTTCTCGTGCTCGAAGACCGGTTTGAAGACACGCCACGAGCCGGTCTTGTTATTCTTCGAGTTCCCCGGCCGTGCCGTGCAGCCCATGCCAAGTGCCATCAGGACGCCCCCTTCACGAGAGTGTACGCTTTCCGCGCCGCCTCGATGTTCTTCTCGGCAAGGTCGCCCTTGAAGCGGTGCCGGATCGCATCCTCGAGTGCCTCGAGCCCGATCTGCCCGGTCGCACCTGAAAACGCCCCCATGAGGCTCGTGTTCGTGATCGGGAGTCCAAGGACGTCGAGCGCGATCTTCGTCGCATCGATGGTGATGACCTTCACACCGTCCGGGACCGGGTAGTCGAGCTTCTTCTCCGTGTTGATGATCACGATCCCTCCGGGCTTCACGCCCTGGAAGATGTTGACGTCCTTTATCAGGGTGCTGTCCTGGACAATGATGTAATCCGGCTCGTAGACCTGGCTTCTGAGCCGGATCTTCTCTTTGTTGAACCTGACGAATGCCTGGACCGGTGCGCCGCGGCGTTCGACCCCGAACGCAGGGAATGCCTGGGCAGAAACGCCCCCCTCAAATGCGGCGACAGCAATAAGTTCGGCTGCGGTGACTGATCCCTGGCCACCCCTGCCGTGGATACGAAGCTCTTTCAAGGAAGATCCCACACGATTTCACTTATGCAATCCCGGATGAATAAAATCAGCCAGGAATTGCGATATTTTGTTCGACAGCGCTACGGGAATAATTGCAGTTATAATCTTTGACTTCGGGACGATAAAAGATTTAGCATGATCAATAATGATAATTCTTTTTTCCAGTGTAGGGACCATACCCCCATCGGCCCCCTGATCTGCCATGTTCTCACAAAAGCGGCGAGAAGAGCCGTGATATCGATTCCTTGAACTTGACCCTTATGGGGCGGGCCTTGTACCGTTCCTGCGTGATCTCGGTGCACCCCGCGAGGTCGCGTTCGAAGAGGTCCTTCAGGCGTCCTGCACACTGCGTGTCGTACACGAACGCATTCGCCTCGAAGTTGAGCCGGAAACTCCGGACGTCCCAGTTCGCGCTCCCCACCGACGCGACGATACCGTCCACCACGACTGTCTTTGCGTGGATGAAGCCGTTGTCGTAGGTATACGCCTTCACGCCGGAGTCGAGCAGGTCGCCGATAAAGGAGTACCCGGACCAGTACACGAACGGGTGATCAGGCTTCACCGGGATCATGATCCGCACGTCCACCCCGGAGAGCGCCGCGATCCGGAGCGCGTCCAGGACGCTCTCGTCAGGGATGAAGTACGGCGACTGGATATACACCGATTCCTTTGCTGAGTTGATCAGCTTCAGGTACCCCGCTTTTATCTGGTTCCACCGTGCGTCCGGTCCGCTCGACACGACCTGCATCGCAACGCTGCCCGACCCCGCGAATTCAGGGAAATAGCCGGGGGAAAACCCGAGTGTGTCCCCCGAGGCATAATTCCAGTCCATGAGGAACCGCATCTGCATGGAGTACACCGCCCACCCTTCTACTTTGAGCGCCGCGTCACGCCAGTACCCGAGCGGTCCTTTTCCGAGGTACTCGTCGCCGATGTTGAACCCCCCGATGACCCCGGTCGTACCGTCGATGACCGCGATCTTCCGGTGGTTCCGGTAATTCATCCTGAGGTTTATCACCGGGATCAGGGACGGGAAGAAGAACGCGGTCTTTCCCCCTGCGCTCCGGAGTTCCTGGAGGACTTTCTTGGGGAGTTTCGTCCCGAGACCGTCGCAGAGGAGCCTTACCTCGACCCCTTCCCGGGCTTTTGCGGCGAGTGCCGATACGACCTTTCTCCCGAGCTCGTCGTTCCGGATAATGTAATACTCCATGTGGATATGGTGGCGGGCTTTACCGATCGCCGCAAGAAGATCTGAATACAGCGCGTTTCCGTCGTCGAACACCGTAACAAGGTTGTTCTGCGAGAGGTACGCCATATTATTCTCGAGGAGCATCGAGATCATCCCGCGGTAGGACTCGAGCCTCTTGTCAGGCAGGTGGATCCGCCGGTCCGCGAGCTCGGCCTTCTGTTCGGCAATGATCGTGTGGAGTTCCAGGTCGTCCTCGGCTTTGATCTTCGAGAGCTTTTTCTTGTAGAAGTTCTGGCCGAAGACCAGGTAGAGGAAGAAGCCAAGGATCGGGATGACAAGGAGGATGAGGACCCAGCCGAGCGCTGCCGTCGGGTTCCTGCGCTCGAAGAAGACGAGGCCTACGATCAGGAAGATGTTGATGATGAGGAAGATGTCTATCTCCATGCCCGCTCCCGCCTGGCAGGAAGTCCCGGACGCCGTAATGGGAGTCCTTCTTCAGGCGAAGGATTTGACCCTTCAACCCAGCTGGAGAGGAAATCCTTTTGCAATGACTGCACGGTCTCTCCACCAGGCATCCTGATTAGTCCTCCACCCCGATCCCGAGGATCTCCGTTGCCCCGGAGAATACCTCCCTCGCGATGCGGGCAAGCCCTCTGGCCCCGCACCACTCGTCAAAAACCCTCACTTCCCGCGAGAGCAGCCTCTCCACCTCGTCGCTGACCCGGCCGGCACAGCTCCCCGCGAGCGCCACCTTCGCACCCGGGGAAAGAAGGAGGAGTCCGGCACATTCCATCGCCGCGAACATCGCGAGCGTCCGGGCCCTTTCGCCAGGCGGCATATGGTGCCGCAGCCCTGCATGCATGAAGGCCTCGTTTGCCGTAATCTCCGACCAGTCTATCTGCCGGATCGCATCGACATCGATCGCCCCGTGCTCCATCCCTGGGGCAAAAACACAGGCGTCGATCGCCCCGATAAGCTTCCCCTTTTTCACGAGGAGGGAGACCGTATTTGAGCTTATGTCCGAGACGACCACGTCGTCCCCGAGCTCCCGGACCGCCTCGTACGCGACCCCTATCTTCTCCGGACTTGCCTGGTGCGAGTACGCCTTGAACCGCGGATCGGTCGGCGAACCCCGGTTGATGCCGGGGATCGCGATCGCAGGAAGACCGCTCGCGAGGACCTCGTCAAACACCCTCGTCCCGCCGCCGATGTGCTCGCCAGCCCCCTCCCGGCTCACCACACCCCGATTCCGGACCCTGGAGAGCGGCCGGATCGTGGAGAAGTTATCACCCATCGAGTAGCAGACCGCGATCCCCTCGATCTCATCGAGGGGGCAGATCCTTCCGAGGTCACCGATCACGAAGCTCCTGGCCTCTTCCCGGGTCATCCTGAAAGAGCCGGTCTCGCCGGCAAACCGCATTGCGGAGGTCCCATGGTCGATCCCGATGAACATAGCAGTACACCTATAGCATGGGATACATATTAGGTAGTGATGATCCATCTCGTGACCGGCGGGGCCGGCTTCATTGGATCGCACCTCGTTGACGCCCTCGTTGAGAATGGACACGAGGTAGTGGTCGTTGACTCGCTCGTCACCGGTTCGAGAGCGAATCTGGCCTCCCATCTCGGGAGCGGGGCAGTGCGTCTCGTGGAGGCGGACCTGCTCGGGGGAGGGTGGCAGGAGTCGCTTTCAGGCGTCGACAGGGTCTGGCACCTCGCAGCAGACCCGGACGTCAGGCAGAGCGCGATAGATCCGGCAAACCAGGTAAAGAGCCACGTGATCGCGACCCAGCGCCTCCTCGACGAGATGAGGAAGGCATCCGTCCGGGAGATTGCGTATACCTCGACGTCAACGGTGTATGGCGAGGCGACCGTCATCCCGACACCCGAGACGTATACTCCGTTCGAGCCGATCTCCGTGTACGGGGGGTGCAAGCTCGCGGCCGAGGCGCTCATTTCGGCATATTCGCACAGCTTCGGGATGCGCTCGTGGATCTACCGGTTCGCAAACATCATCGGCCCGAGGGGGAGTCACGGGGTAATCCTCGACTTCATCAGGAAGCTTCGGAAGGATCCCCGGACTCTCGAGATCCTCGGGGACGGAAACCAGATCAAGTCGTACCTCGACGTCAGGGAATGCGTCCGGGCGATGCTCTTTGTGGCAGGGCGGACCGGAGCACCGGTCAACACGTTCAATATCGGCTCCGAAGACTGGATCACCGTGAGAAGGATCGCAGAAATTGTCGTTGAGGAAATGGATCTACCCGATGTATCGTTCCGGTATACCGGCGGAGAACGTGGCTGGATAGGGGATGTGCCAAAAATGCAGCTCTCGATAGGCCGGCTGAAGACGCTCGGCTGGACGCCAGGCAGCGGTTCGGAGGAGTGCGTGAGGGCTGCGACGCGTGCCCTCCTCGATGAAGGGGTGCAATGACGCCGGTAAAATGCCTGGTGGTCCTCGGGGACGGGATGGCGGACGAGCCGATCGGGGAGCTCGGCGGCCTCACCCCGCTGGAATACGCAAAGACCCCGAACATGGACCGGATCGCCCGCGAGGGTGCGACCGGTATGCTCCGTACCGTTCCACCCGGGTTCGAAGCGGGGAGCGACATCGCAAACCTCTCGATCCTCGGGTACGACCCGAGGACTTCTTATACAGGGCGTGGTCCTCTCGAAGCGGTCAGCATGGGAGTCGAGCTCGGCCCGAAGGACATCGCCTACAGGTGCAACCTCTCGACGGTCGAGAACGGAATCATGGCCGACTTCTCGTCCGGCCACATCTCAAGTGCCGAAGGGGCATCGCTGCTCCGTTCGCTCCAGGATGCGCTCCCGGAGGTGATGGTCCGGGGCGGGGTAAGTTACCGGAACCTCCTCGTGCTCCCCGGCGGGAAAGGGTCCTGCACGTACCCGCCGCACGATATCGTGGGACAGGAAATTGCCCCGTACCTCCCGTCCGGGGAGGATGCGCCCATGCTCCTACGGTGCATGAATACGAGCAGGTCCGTCTTCTCCTGCCACCCGGTAAACGACGACCGGAAGAAGAGAGGTCTCCCCCCTGCGACCCAGATCTGGCCGTGGAGTGGCGGAAGGAAACCGGCCCTTGCACCTTTCGAAGAGAAGTACAGGAGGCGGGGCGGCGTGATATCTGCAGTCGACCTCCTCAAGGGGATCGCCCGGTGTGCAGGGCTCGAGGTTATAGACGTCCCTGGCGCAACAGGGTACCTGGACACGGACTACGCCGCAAAGGCACGCTACGCGGTCTCCGCCCTCAGGCGGCTCGATTTCCTCTATCTCCACGTCGAGGCGCCGGACGAGGCCGGCCACCTGGGAAATGTCCCCGAGAAGGTCAGGGCGATCGAGCGGGTGGATGAAATGCTCGGCGCGATCCTCAGGGAGTTCACCGGCGTGGTCGCCGTACTCCCCGACCACCCGACGCCGATCAGGTGCAGGACGCATACCGGGGACCCGGTGCCGTTCGCGGTGCTCGGGAGAGGATCCGACGGGAGCCGCTCGTTCTCAGAGCGGGAAGCACGGTCAGGCAGCCTGGGAGAGATGGAAGCGACGGACCTCCTCCCGTTCCTCTTCGGCACGCGGTAAAGGCTCTTCCCTTCAGAAAAGGGACGAATCTGCGCCCGGCTGCATCAGGAGGGAGAGCCTGTACGGACCGTTCCCCTTTTGAAAAAGAGAGATTAAGATACTGTCCGGTACAATTGTTGATCGCATGCCGCCCCGAAGCCTCACGATAGGGATTACCGTGAACCTCGACAACTACGAGAACCTGCGGGTCGAGGTGACCGGAGAGGCGGAACAGCCGGGGGACGCCGCCAGGCTCGTCGGATTCCTCGACGAGGTCCTCGCCGGTCTTGGCCGCGGGGACGAGGCGACGGCGGCCAGAGTCGACAGTTACCGGAAACGTGTCCTCGCAATCGTCCCTGAAGCTGGCACCGGGGAACCTGTAGGGGCACCAGAGGCTGGAGCCGGCAGTCCGGTC
>JAJRBP010000091.1 GCA_028679405.1 Methanoregulaceae archaeon
CGCTTGAGAACGTGATGGTCCCGGGGCTCTTTGTACCGGGCCGGAACAACGTAGCAGCGCGGGCCAGGGAACTTCTCGACGCGGTGGGGGTCGGTGGGCGGGCCGATGCGTTCCCCTGCACGCTCTCGGGCGGGGAACTCAAGCGTGCCGCGATTGCCCGGGCCCTCGTGAACGATCCGTCTGTTCTCCTTGCAGACGAGCCTACCGGCGACCTCGATATGGACACCGAAGCGGAGATCATGGATCTCTTTGCGAAGGTGAACCGGCAGGGAAAGACGGTGGTGATGGTCACGCATAACCCAGACCTCGCCCCCTTCGGCACGAGGATTCTCCGGATGGAAAAGGGACGTCTCACAGAGGCCGGGATTTGATGAAAGCCGGAAAGGTCCTGTCTTTTCTTGTCCTGCTGATCCTGGTCGTCCTGGTTCAGCCGGTTCCGGCTGCAACGGGATCCGGCAACCCGTACGAGGAATTCCGTATCCCGTGGGCAGGCTCCCAGCCTCTCGGGATCTGCGTGGACCGGGCAGGGAAGGTCTGGTTCGGAGATGACGGGACGAACCGCCTGGTAGGGTTCGACCCCGTCACCAGTACTTTTTCTCCGGTCGATATCCCGAATAACGAGACCTCCTGCGAGATCTGGAGCATCGTACAGGACTCCGCCGGGGCGCTCTGGTTCGGGGACGCTATCTCGAATGCGATCTGGTCGTTCGACCCGACAACCGGCGTGTTTACCCGGTTTCCGGTTCCCACCCGTGATTCGTACCCCTTCCAGCTTGCGTTCGACAGCAACGGGACGCTCTGGTTCACGGAACTCTATGGGGGAAAGATCGGGGAGCTGAGAAAAGGGTCGACAATCCGGGAATACCCGACTCCAACCCTCTCGTCTGCACCGAACGGGCTTGATATCGGGGTCGATGGCAGGGTATGGTTTGTCGAGGGTGCTGCAAAACAACTGGTATCATTCGACCCGGCGACCGGGGAGTTTGCGGAGATCCAGCTCGGTGACATGGCGGGAAACCCCAGGGGGGTTCAGGTCACGGGATTGGGAGATATCTGGGTTGCCGACAGCGCCACAAGCAGGCTGATCAGGGTAGACCAGGAGACCGGAAGAGTGGTCCCGTTCGTGACATCCCCTGCGACCTACGGGGTCGAGTCCACGCCCTACTTCGTTCTGGAGGGTCCGGGGGGGAATATCCTGTTTAACGAACGGCTCGGGAACAAGATCGGGAACCTCGATCCCTCGACTCTTCTTATGACCGAGTACGAGCTCCCCTATTCCTCGACAATAGAGGTGCCGGGGTATGTGCCCCCTCCGTGCTGCTCGGTACCGACCGGTCTCCCGGTCATGCCGCGGGAGATCTTCTGCATTGCATCGGACGGGAACGGCGATGTCTGGTTCACCGAATCACTTGGAAAGAGGATCGGGGTCGTCCGTGCCGGGTACAGCCCGCCGCTCGTTCTTTCAGGCAGTCCTGGCGCGGTCAGGCTGGCCGGGACCGACCCGACGGAATTTACCCTCAGGCTCGTATCCCTGGTGGAAAAACCGGCCGACCTGGTCATCGCCTATAATACCCCGGATAACGACGCGTTCGAGGTCGGCTCTCTCTATGTAAATCCTATGGAGATCGGCCGGGGATCACAGAAGGAAATCCCCGTGACGGTAGGGTTCAGGCATGCACCTCAGGCAGAAGACACCAGTATCACGATCTCCGCGCAGCAGGGATCTGTCTGGTCTTCGGTCCTCGTAAGGCTTACCACCCGGGAGGAGACAATTCCTTCCCTGCCGACACAATCGGCGGCCGGCCTCCCACTCACCGGAATAGCGGGTGCGGTTCTTTCCTGCCTCGTATTCCGGCGCATCCGGATGCAGGGATCAAAACCTCCGGGAACGGAAAGACTACCTTGATAACGATTCCCCGACAAGATTAGGTCACTGGGCGGTGCCAGCGGGACCCACGGTCTGTTCGGATCCTCCGCCCGTGGTGGACGGCATGAGGCACATCATCTCGATCCGGGATCTCGGCAGGGACAGGATCGATCGGCTGATCGCGGAGGCGCGTCGTATCCAGGCGAAGGAATTCGACCCGGCCGCATTGAAGGGAAAGATCGTCGCACTCCTCTTTTTCGAACCGTCCACGAGGACAAGGATGTCGTTCGAGGCCGCGATGGCCCGCCTCGGCGGGACCTCGATCAACATCGGGAGCGTGGAGGTAAGTTCGATGGCGAAAGGCGAGACGCTCGCAGATACCATCCGTGTGGTGAGCGGGTACGTCGACACCATCGTGCTCCGGCACCCGAAGGAGGGGGCCGCACGGCTCGCAAGCGAGTTCTCGTCAGTGCCGGTGATCAATGCAGGGGACGGGGCGGGCCAGCACCCCTCGCAAACCCTCCTCGACTTATACACAATCAGCGAGTCGATGCCTATCGAGGGTATCGATATCGGCCTGATGGGAGACCTGCGGTACGGCCGGACGGTCCACTCGCTCGCCCATGCCCTCTCGCTCTACGGGACGAGGATCCACACGATCACCCCGAGGGGACTCGAGCTCCCGTCACCGCTCGCGAACGAGCTCAGGGAGAACGGGACCGAGGTGATCGAGAACGAGGACATCACCGAGGTGATCCGCTCCCTCGACGTCCTCTATGTCACAAGGATCCAGAGGGAGCGGTTCCCCGATGCGGCCTCGTACTACAACGTCGCGTCGAGCTACCGGATCACGCCGGACCTTCTCGAAGGGGTCAGGCCGCACATGATCGTCCTCCACCCGCTCCCGAGGGTGGACGAGATTGCACCCGAAGTCGACGCCCTCAAGTACGCGAAGTACTTCGAGCAGGCGAGGAACGGGGTGCCGGTCCGGATGGCGATGCTCCGAGAGGTGATGCAATGAAGGAGAAGAACGAGCCCGCATGTGCGCCGGAGAAGCCCCTGCTCATAAGCCCGATCAGGGACGGGACTGTCATCGACCATATCACGGCCGGGGAGGCCCTGAACGTCCTGAAGATCATCGGGATAACCGGGACGACGAGCGAGTCGGTGAGCGTTGCGACGAATGTCTCCTCGGGGAAGATGGGGAGGAAGGACATCGTCAAGGTGGTGGACCGCGAGCTCTCGCAGGAGGAGGTCGACCGGATCGCCCTGATCGCTCCGCACGCCTCGATCAGCATCATCCGGGACTTCAAGGTCTTCAAGAAGAAGGGGGTCGAGACGCCGCAATTCCTGGTCGGGATCGTCCAGTGCCCGAATCCTGGCTGCATCTCGAACACGAATGAGCCCATCAGGAGCCATTTCGAGGTGCTCGGGACCGGTCTCAGGTGCCAGTACTGCGAGTGGCTCATCTCGAAGGATATTACGAGCCACCTGATCTGAGTTACCAGGGAATGGATAAATCTGGACAATAATCACTGTATGCATTGGGCCAGATACAGGGGATCCTGAGTACCAGATCACTCTTTATTATCTCATAGGAATCGGAGCCATAATAGGGCCCGGATTGGTATTTTACAGGGTGAAAAGAAGACCGGATCGGGCTCCTTTTCAAAATGTCTTTAAAATTCGGTTATTTTGGCAAACGGACGAATTAAAATCTTCTCATAGAAGCGTTTGGAGGGCGGATCTCCATTGTGATCGATGTTTTATACTATGAAAGACCGGATGCCCACAGAATGCGTCTGTGTGGCGTTTGCTGGGCACTCAAAAATCTCGTAGATTATTGCGTATTTTGGAAAAATAGCAGCTATCCTTCCCTCTCCCTTTTCCTCCTCGCAAAATCCTCCCGTGCCCGTGCGATCTTCCCCCGGATCCACTCTTCGTCGAACTCGCTCCTGTATACGAACTTCGCCTCGTTAGAGACGTCCCAGTCGGCATCCGGATCGAGCCCCGGGATCCGGGAGAAGAGCGGGGAACCAGGGAGCGGGAACGGGACGTTGATCGAGATCTCGTCGAGCGGGAGGCTGACGGCGAGATCGAGCGTCGATTCGATCGAAGCGACGGTCTCCCCGGGATACCCAACCATGAAGAAACCGGAGGTCCCTATCCCTGCGTCGCGGAACAGCCGGACCGCCCTGATCCCGTCGGCGACCGTGGAACGTTTGCCCATCAGCCTGAGGGTCTCGTCGTTCCCCGATTCGAGGCCGAGGTACACCCTGATACAACCCGCTTCGTGCATCAGTGCCACAAGAGCAGGGGTGAGGCGGTCGACCCGCGAGAGGCAGGTCCACCGGAGGGGGGTGCCCGACCTGATCATCCGGGCGCAGAAATCCTTCAGGTAGTTCGTGTCAAGCGTGAAGGAGTCGTCCGCGATCCAGAGCGTGTCATACCCGTACCGTATGATATCCTCAATCTCCCGGAAGACACGGTCAAGGTCAGGCTTTCGGAATACCGAACCCCAGACCGGCCGGGAGCAGAAATCGCACGAGAAAGGGCACCCGCGGGTGACCATGATACTCGTCATCCGGCACCCGGCTGTCTCTCTCCAGAACTCCTGGTACCGGGCGTGATCGAAACCGCTCCGGTCAGGAATCGGAAGCGTATCGATCACACCGACGGGGTGATGGATCGACTGGATATCCACGATGCTTCCTCCACGGTCGCGGGAGAA
>JAJRBP010000092.1 GCA_028679405.1 Methanoregulaceae archaeon
GCAGAGGCGGGCTTCTGTCTCTACCAGGACAATGTCGCGCAGCTCTTCCCGGGCAGCAGGGATCTGGCCGACCAGAATATCCGGGGATATGTCGGCACTCCCCTCCGGGATGCGGGGGGAGAGGTGATCGGGATCCTGTATGCCATGTCCCGGGCCCCCCTCACGCCGTCCCCTGCCATTCAGGAGATCGTGGACATCATCGCGGTGAAGGCCGCTGCAGAGATCGAACGGGTCAGGATGGAGCGGGCGCTTCGGGAGAGCCAGGATATGCTCGCAGAAGCGATGGACCTTGCACACCTGGTGAACTGGGAATACGATGTCGGCACTGATATGTTCACCTTCGATGACCGCTTTTATGCACTGTACGGCACGACGGCCGCGAGAGAAGGCGGAACCAGGATGTCGTCCGGGACCTATGCCAGGGAGTTTGTCCATCCGGATGAACGCAGCCTCGTGCGTGAAGAGACCGAAAAAGCCCTGATGACTACCGACCCCGGTTACGTGTCACAGGTGGAGCACCGGATCATCAGGAGAGATGGTGCAGTCCGGAATATCGTCGTGAGGATCGGGATTACGAAGGACGCAGAAGGCCGGACGATAAAGACACACGGGGCGAACCAGGATATCACCGATAGAAAGAACATCGAAGAGTCTCTCCGTTCCGCAAACCGGCAGCTCGGCCTGCTCACCAGCATCACCAGGCACGACATTCTCAACAAGGTTTCGGTCATTCTCGCGCTGGTGAAGATCACAGAGTCCAGGTGCACGGACCCGGGCTTAACCGAGCTCTTCGGGAAGATGACCTCGGCAACATGGGCGATCCAGTCGCAGATCGATTTCACCAGGACGTACCAGGACCTCGGCATCCATGAACCGAAGTGGCTCGAGCTCAAGTCGGTCATCCCCCGCGCCCAGGTACCTGCCAGGATTAAACTGGATTCGGATGTACGCGGAATTTCAGTATTTGCCGACCCCATGCTCGAGAAGGTCTTTTCCAATCTTCTCGACAACTCGATTCGGCACGGGGAGCGGGTGACTGAGATCCGCATCTCGTCCCACCGGTCGGGCGAAGGCCTTGTCATCGTCTGGGAGGACAATGGGATTGGAATTCCAGGGGATGAGAAGGACAGGATTTTCGAGAGAGGATATGGGAAGAATACCGGCCTTGGAATGTTCCTTGCAAGGGAGATCCTCTCCCTGACCGGGATCACGATCGGGGAGACCGGGGTCCCGGGCGAAGGAGCCAGGTTCGAGATCACAGTGCCACCTGACATGTTCCGCGATCTCCCCGGTTAAACCGGGCCTCTGGTCCAGTGACGGATGACTTAACCAGGCGACCGGCAGAATGACGGTCCTTGTAGTAAGGAGTATCTGTAATGGGTTCTTGACCCGGGTCAGGAAGCCTCTTTTTTTCCACGCAGAAAAGGTCTGCAAAAGAGGAGCGAATATTCAGGATATTATTTTTCGTCGACATCACGGAGAACCAAACCCGGGTCCGATACCCCCACTGTTCCCGGCGATGTTCCACTGCACTTATTTAGTTGATACGTGCCATTCGTCCGTTTGCCGGGAGGGAACGGTTCATTCTTTTGTATCCTTACTGCGGTCAGGAGGTGGCCCCGCGTTCCCCGGTATCCTGCAGGGGCCGCTGCTGGGGACGATGATGACCGAACTCTTCGGTATCATGGCCTCGAACGAGGTTTTCATCCGGTCGATCGTCTCCTGGATCTCGCACATCTTCCGCTCACCGTCGAACTGGAGGAAAATCTCGATGTACACGTTGCTTCCGCTCCTTCGCGACCGTACCCCGTGGAATTCCTCGTACTCGTGGAAGAACTCCGCAAGTCCCCGGACGATCGTGATCTGGTGGGATTCATCGAGTGTTTTATCGAGGAGATCAGGGAGGGAAGAGGAGATCACCCGGTAGCTCGTGGTGAAGAGGAGACTCACGATGACCATAGAGGCGACGGGATCGATATACACCGACCACCAGAACTGCTGGAGCACGAGAGTAAGTATGAGTGCGACGAGGACCGAGAGGTCGGAGAAGGCTTTCGTCCTGAAGAGGCGCCACTGCGACTCCATGATGGGAGAGAACTCTTTCCTGGCCAGGCGGTAATTTTTGATCCAGAGCCACGTGTTCACACATACACCGAGGGACATCATGAAGATCGCGAAGAAGACACCGGTCTCGTGGAGGTTCTCGGGCGTCAGGATACGGCTGATTGCAGTGTAAAACACCAGGACCAGGGAGATCAGCATGACCCCTCCGGTGATCACACCGGTCATGGTCTCGAACTTGCCCATCCCGTAATCGTACGTTCCCTTTTGCTCCCTGGAGAGCTTTCTCAAGGTCAGCCAGGCGAGAAACGTGGCAAGGATCTCATTGCCGCATTTCACCACGTCGGCAAACATCGTGATGGACCCTGCGAGGACGGCGGCGATAATATCCGGCAGCCACAGGATGAAGTCCACGACAAGGCTCGTGAACACGGTCTTCTCTTTCTTTGCCAGTGTGACCGGGTCAGTGACGGATCCTTCCTCGATCCCGGGGATGTG
>JAJRBP010000247.1 GCA_028679405.1 Methanoregulaceae archaeon
ATCTCCTCTTCCTTCGTCGCACCGCCAAGCGCATCCACCGAAAACACCGAAGGACCGGTCTCATCCACCCCGCCGACCAGGAGCTGGACGTAGTAGGGGAAATACCGGTTCGCATTCAGCAAGTTCGAGAGGAGGGTAGATGCTGCCGACACTGTCATCGTACGGCCGCGTCTTATCTGATAAAGGCTGCACTCGACCGTCATGACCCTGGCAAGCTGCTGCGCATCGCCGACCCCTCCGGCCGTAGTCATACCGATCCGGTCCGAGATCTGGTATACCTTCTTTGCCCTCTTGCTCGCGATGAAGTAACCCATGGTTGCCCTCTTCTCGGTCGCGAGGACCACTCCTCCGTCGAATACAAGACCTACCGTGGTCGTACCCTTCAAAGGTTCAAGGTACTGTTCGTTCATTAGTAACACCCGAATACGTTGAAACGCTGGAAAATGATTAAAAGCGCTTTTAGGTATAACATGCCATCATAAAATTTAAAGGTTGTTATTGCTGCTCGGCATCGCAGAGCACGTGGATGAGATCCCGGTCAAAGAGCATGGCAACCAGGCGCTTGTCGCCGTTGATGACCGGGAGCTGGTCTACCCGGGCACGCCGCATCTTGAGTGCGCACTCGCTCACTTCTGCATTCTGAGGGACCGCAACGACGTTGGTAATCATCGCGGTCTTGACGGGGCGGGGAGGGAGCTGGATCTTCGAGATACCGTAACTGATCGTATGCATGTCCCTGATACTCTCCCAGGTCCATTCATCATCGTCTGTTCCGTTCGAGAAATCGCTCACCTCGACCATGTCCTCGATGGACGAGTGCCGGATCAGGTCGCGCTCGGAGATGATCCCCTGGAGCCTGCTCTCGCCGTCGAGTATGGGGATCGCCTCGAACCCCGAGATCTGCATGACCCTGCTGACGAGCGGAAGCGGTGTCTCCTCCCAGAGGGCGAAGGTCTGGCTGATATAGTGATCCTTGATCTCCTTCTTGATCCTCATCTGGGCGATCGCGTGCACGAGATCTGCAACGCTGATCAATCCCACCAGCCTCCCATCGGAGACCACCGGCAGCCGCCTGACCTTTTGTTTGACCATCAGGGCCGCTGCCCGTGAAATGGGTGCATCGGGCTCTATCGTCACCGGATTCGGGGTCATAAGAAGTCCGAGCTGGGTTTCCTCGGACTTGGTGAGAAGGTCTTTCCTCGTGATGATACCGACGAGCTTTTCATCCTTGAGAACCGGAACGCCGGAAATACCCGTTCGTTTCAGGATCTTGAGCACATCCTCTCTGCTCCCCGGGATCTCGACGCTGACCACCTCGGAGGTCATATAGTCCGCGACCACCATTGCGCTTATAATCTCACCACCATTACTGAGACCTTCGAGTGCGAGACTACGAAGGAACTCACGCTGCCGAGGAGAAGACGATCGACCTCGCTCTTGCCGTGCGAACCAAGCACGACGAGTCCGGCACCGGTCTCTTCGGTCATGCCTACGATAGTATTTCCTGCATGACCCTGTTTCATGTAAGTCGTCACCTGGACCCCTTTCGCCTTCCCCAGCTCAGTTGCCTGTTCGAGCGCTTTCTTTCCCTCATTCTCAAGCATACTGTACATGATCTCCCATGTGTTGTCCATCGGAAGGGACGAGAAAAGTCCGGTCTCGATCACGTAAATGACATGGAGCGAAGCTTTCCAGAGACGAGCTTCTTCCAGCGCGACCGCGAGTGCATGCTCGCTTGTTTTGGATCCATCGATTGCGACGAGAATTTTCCGGAACATCTGTACCTCACAAAATAGTCTCCTTTATCACTTGATGCTATGAACTAAAAACCTTTTTCACGATCATCGCGGCATTGAGCCGTTTTGTGATGGTTGCCACCTGGTCTAAGGTAAATCTGGTATTCCAGCGCGCAGCATCGATGATAAAAAAACTGGCAGTATTGCCCGGCTCGATATAGTACGGAGAACCAAAGACTTCAGAACCACCAATGGCAGCATCGAGCGTCTCAGCCGATCCGGCCCGGTACAATGTTCTCATATAGGCCATCTCTGCAGCCATATCGGGCTGGACACTCATTGCATTATCCGTCCCGAGAAGGACCTTCACCCCGAGATCGAACATCTTTTTCACCGGAGGGCGTTCCCGGCTGGCCGTCACACCCAGATCCCAGTTCGATCTCGGGCATACCGCGACCGGGACTCCCGAGTCTGCACATGCCTTCAGATGTTCAGGTTCTGCATACGTGCAATGGATGAGGAGGTCCGGTTCATAGGCAAGTGCACTCCAGATATCGTCGCTGTCATGCTCGCCTGCATGGAACGCGATCAGTCTTCCGTTCTTCCGGGCCTCCTCTACCTGCGCATCGAGTGAAGATACGTCCCTCGTGCTGCTGACACCAAGACCGTCGGCTATCATCTCGCCTCCTTCCCGGCCGAATATCACCGGGTGACAGGGCAGGCCCCGGGAGGCCGAGGCGAGTGCCCTCACTCCTTCGCATCCGCCCTCGCGGAAATCTGCAAAACCTGCGGTTCCGGTCCTGATCATGCTCCTTATGCTCGCACGCATTCCGCTGACGAGACGGTTCCGGGGTGTGGATTCCAGGATACGATGTTTCAATCCGCCTGGAGGTGCGACGAGATCGGCGAGGGTGCCTTCGAAAGGGATATCCATCGCTACCGTGTCGCCGAGGTGAGTGTGCGAATTAAAAAAAGCAGGGCATATCCAGCGCGATGACGCGCGGGACTCGTCCTCAACCGCCATGATCTTTCCCGAACGGACGACGATCGTGACATCCCGGACCTCAAGCGTCCTGCCTACGAGCGCACGACCGCTTACCACCTCTTCCCCGGTCATTCCCTGTATTTATATACGCTGAGTGAGAATATGTTTGTATGCCAAAGAAACAGGGTGGCAGGCTGATATCGTCGGCCGGCCTCGTGAATTATTACGAGAGTGAGGACAGGCGGGCGGTTCATATCAGCCCTATCGCGGTGATGGCGGCAGCGGCTGTGATCGGGGCATTCATCCTCGTCATGAACATCCTGACCGCCTCGAAATAACTGTCCTATTCTTCCATCTTCTTTAGTAATTTCCTGAAAAGGTCCTCATCCCGGTTGAAATAGAGGTCGTTGTGCCCGGCCCATCCAGGACAGTTCCTGAATACCACCGCAGGAACCCCGTTATTGCTCTCTCCCATGACAAAGTTGGCAAAACCGGCAATCTCGTCCACGACTGCTTCCTCGGTTATCTTGAGGACATGCCCGAAGAGATCAGTATCCCCGCGGAAATCCCGGATCGCAGTCATCCCGCTCCACCCTATCGCGTGACCGGTCTGGCCCCTTCGGAATGCCCGTCCGACTGTATCCGTAATGATCACCCCGATCGATACCCCGGTTCGTTTCCGCACCTCTTCGCGTACCTCGTCGGCGGCTTTCATCGGATCGGGCGGGAGGAGGATGACCATGTCGTCCTCGATGTTGCTCTGGTCGACTCCTGCCCGGACGCCGACATGCCCCCCGGCGAGTTCCGAGAGGATGAAAGGGTGCTCCATCAGGATTCCTCCCGATGCATCGAGGACCGCCTGGATAAACCTGGGATCCTCGTGGTTCGCCTTCCCGATACGCTCAGCCCGCGGTGTCGGGACAATGTCGGTCAGGCGTCGTGTGTGACCTTTTGCCTTGGAATACACCGAGGATGCGATAATGAGAATATTTCCTTCCGAGAACTCCACTCTGTCGCAGATCATGCCGACGAGGTCATCTCCTTCATGAATGACCGGGAGTCCGGATACACCCGTAACCTGGATGGTGCTCTCCATAGAAGGAGTCTATCCAGATGATGGGGCATTAATGTGCGCTCCCGGGATTTACCCACCTGAAGCATCCGGAACAGAGCCGGTTTTTCCCGTTTGTGCATGATAAGCCACGGCGAACCGAAAAAATCAGACGAAAAACACCAAACATATATAGCAGATAAAATCCGATTCACCACTGTTGGATGTACCTCGTCATCCGTTGTGGTGGTTGCAGGGTCTTTACCTATGTCGACTGTTTCCAGGAGTGGAAACTTTGCCCTGTCTGCGGAGAGGCTATCGAGGTCGGGAAATCACCTGTATACCTTGAAGTCGAGGATTACCACGTAGCAGACCGCGTGATACAGCAACTGGAGAAGTACCTTCATACCGAGCGAAAGAAAGACCTCTCCGATGAAGAGCTCTCCCAGCTCCGTTTGCAGTACGCGGAGTGGGTCCGGGAACAGGGCCAGGAATCGTAGAAACCGGTATCCCCGAAGTAATGATCAAGGATTATTTTTCTGTCCGATGGGGAACCGGAGGATCGCTGCGATACCTCCGAGGGCTTCGAGCTGCTTTCCGGGATCAAACCTGGTCGAGAAGACGACGACCTGCGCATTCTGGGATTCTGCCCGTTCGATCAGTCCCTTGATTACCTGATCGCGGATCATAGTGTCCGTGACCAGCACTCTGCTCACCGCCCCGTACTCAACCGCACGGACCACTTCCCCCGAACCGTAGGCGACAGGTCCGGACTTCGAGATCCCGGCGAGGAGTTCGTCGAGCAGGCAGACCTCCCTCTGGAGCTGCAGGTCCCCGGCGATCTTTTCCAGGAGACCGAGCCCTATCACTTCCTGGACTGCCCCTGCCCCGATCCTCCGGGTCTCGGCCACGACAATCGAATCGGGGCTGACATCAGGCTTCCCCTTCAGGAACTTCACGAAATCGTCCTTGATGAATCCTGGTCCCGCGATAATGAGTGGCCCTGTGATATGGGAGAGATGATGCGAGACATCCTCGTAAAACAGCATCCTTTCGTTTCCTTCCCCACCTTTCCCGCTCCCGGTACGAAGGCACACGACCTCCTCCGGACCGTACTGACGCATCCGGAAAAGAACTGCCTCCCCTTCCTCGATAGTAAGGATATGGACCATCTCAAAGAGCGCTGCTTTGACCGCCCGTTCGATCCTCTCCATGTCCTGCTTCGACCAGGTCCGGATTACCGATATCTCGTATCCTGGTTCGACATTGAGCGTGTGGTGTGCACCTGTGTCGACGCCATGTTCGATCTCCCCGAGGATCCGGAGGCGGCTTCCGGCCTGGTCGAATTCCACTCTCTCGACACGGATACCGAGCCTGACAGGACGTTTCTCCGGCTTTTCCGGCCGGATCCTGTCCTGGACCTGTTCCATGCTCCGGAGTGTCGTCGCAAACACGAGGTCACCAGGTTGTACCAGGTGCTCTATATGCCAGAGGTCGTCAATGCTCTCAGGGAAGAGTCTGACCTCACCGTAAGATCGTTCGAGATCGCAAAACTCGGCTTTCATGGCATCTCCAGGAGATCTGAACCACCCGGGGGAACGAAAGCCGCAACCGCCTCAGTATTCAGGATATGTTTCAGGGGTCCGAGGCCCGAGGCCTCCGCACGGTCCCGGAGGATCCGGAGGACTTTCTTTGCCGTGTCGTTCGGTTCGAATTGGCCGGGCTTGAGGAGGACGCTGAATTTCGCCCTGGAACCGATCACCGAAGGCGGTCCGCCGATCACCCCGGTCTCAGGCTCGATCTCGAGACCGATCGCGATCTGCAGGGGGACGTCACGGAAATACGTCCGCTCCCCCCGTACGATGAAGGCTCCTTTCCCCACGAATTCTCCGGATTCCGGGGTCTTTGAGACCTGGTCGGGCCCGACGTGATAGACGTCAGCCGTGAAATGCCCGCTCCTCCATGCCCCGGAGTACGAGGCCGCGAAGACTGCAGCCTCTTCCATGTGAGCAGTCTTTCCTTTCACGATGACCACACTTGCACCGTGGACGTCGGCATGGACGAACCTGTCACCCCCTTCCAGGTACTTCTTCACGAGTTCCTCGTTCTGCGAGGCGTCGCGTCCGCCGATGACAATGACCCCGTCTGTCGTCCGGAACCAGCGGAACCGGTGATACCAGCGGTTCGGACGGACAGGCTGGACAACTTTCCTTTTCGGTGCGGCCTTTACCTTCTGCTCCATCGCTACTTTCGCGCCGGCAATCTTGCGTTTATATTTTTTTATTTCTTCAAAATAACGGCTGATATTTCCCTCTATGCCTTCCCGGACAACGATTTTTACTTTCTCCCCGATATCGATCTCGACCGCCCTCTCCGCAGGGTACACAGCCACGATCCTCGCTGCCGGCCCTTCGGGCTTTGCCTGTATCCGCGCCTGGATCTCCTGCCACGACAGGTGAGACTCCGCCTCGGCGAGAACTTTTATGAGGTCGGCTACTGACGTGTAATTTTCATAGATTGCCGCAACCACCCGTTCATTCCTGGCCACGCGTTCGGTGAATTTCCTGACCGCCGCCACCTGCTGGGTACGGATGACCTCCTCCTTTGCAAGAACCTTTCTCCCCGGCTTTGTGACAGCCGATAAACGGGTATTTCCCGGATAGAATGCCGAAAGAGCGTCGTTGAATGATTCAAAGTGCGAGGTTCCGTTGTCCTGCGAGAGCAATACCGGGTGACATCCGGTCTCCCCGATCGCCGGCCTGCGATCGTGTTCGACCCGGTCGAGAAGGCGGGCGAGCGACTGAAACAGGGGGACCGTGTCCACATCCCGGGCAGGGGATTCCTTCGGGATCCCCGTTTCCCGGCAGATATACTCTGCGTACATACCTCCGAGCATGCAGTCCACCGCGAGTACCTTGACGATCTCCCGGTCCTGCAATCTGATAAAAGCCCCGAACGCCTCCTCGGAAAACGAGGCCGGGTCCTGCCCGAGGAAACGGTATTCGACACCGGGGATTACCTCGCGGTCCTTGAACCTGTGGTGCGAGAGGGGCTTTATGATGGTATAATCCTCCCGGCAAAGAACGATGTTCCCCTCGTCGAAGAGCTCGATTACCAGATGGAAGACTTCCTCCCGTTTTCCAATATCGAAGATCACGATCCGCTGGAGACCGTACTGCCGTATGTCGAGGATCTTCCCGTCCGCCAGGTATTTCCGGAGGAGTGCCGCAAACATCGGCGGGACCTTTGGAGGAGTGGGAAATTCCCCGACGAGATGCACCCTTTTCCCGGGATCCACGATGAGAAGCCTTTTGTTGTGGTCGCGATCGTTGAACCGGATGCCGAACAGCCTGTTCTCGAACTGGAAACTTTTCGCAACCCATCCGGGAAGGAGCTCACGGAGCTCTGCTACGACTGCCCTGAGATCGATCCCGTTCATCCCCTGGAGGGTTGCCATCAGATACCAACATAGATATGGCGGGAAGACTAAAAAATAAGACGACTGGTGTCTCTGATGAGCGACGAACCGATATCCGAAGAGCAGGAAAAGGGACGTGGGAAGCCCGCGGTCAGGGACAAGGAGAAGGAGCACTCCGAGCGTATCCTCAGGACCGCCGTTGCGTGCATCATGGGAATCATTACCGGGGCGGTCTCGTTCGCCCTGACGACCCCGGACCAGGTAATCGGGCTCAACTCGTACACGATGTTCGGCCTGGTCCTGATGCTCGCAGGGATCGTGGTCCAGCGGCACATCTTCATGGCACTCCGGATGGACCCGATGAAACTGGGAAAGAAGGACTGGTTTTACCAGGGATTCATGACATTCGCATTCTGGTTCATCACCTGGACCCTTCTCCTGACCCCTGAAGTACTCTGAGGGGTCTATGCGGATTGCTGTCGTCCACCGTGAACGGTGCCATTCGAGAAAATGCGGGACCGAGTGCATCATCTACTGCCCCCGGGTCCGGACAGGGGACGAGACCGTTACCCTCGGGGAGGACCGGAGAGCGGTTGTTTCCGAGGAATTATGCGTCGGATGCGGCATCTGCGTGAAGAAGTGCCCGTTCGAAGCGATCGATATCGTAAGCCTTCCCGAAGAGCTCGAGCACCCTATCCACCGGTATGGCCGGAACGGTTTCGCATTATACGGCCTCCCTGTCCCCGTAGAAGGAAAGGTGACAGGTATTCTCGGGGCGAACGGAATCGGGAAGAGTACCGCGGTGAAGATACTCTCGGGCCAGCTGACCCCGAACCTCGGGGACCAGGACCGCGAAGCCGCGTGGGATGCGGTGCTGCGACGATACGCGGGCACTGAGTTGTTCACCTACCTGCAGACCGTGTCGACAAAGCGGATCAAGGTAGCCATCAAACCGCAGTATATCGATTATATCCCGAAGGTATTCTCGGGAACACCTGCGGAGCTCCTGAAGCCGACGGATGAACGGAACATTCTTTCTGATTACATCGAGGCGCTCGACCTCGGGCCGGTCCTTGATCACGATATCGGGACGCTCTCAGGGGGTGAGCTGCAGCGTGTCGCGATCGCGGCATGTCTCGCACGGGCAGCCGATTTCTACTTCCTGGACGAGATAACGCCTTTCCTCGATATCCACCAGAGGATGGCGGCAGGGAGGCTGATCCGTGACCTCGCCCTCGAGCGTCCGATCGTGATAGTCGAGCACGACCTCGCGATCCTCGATATGCTTGCGGATACCCTCCATATCGCATACGGTCAGCCCGCGGTGTACGGGGTGATCACCCAGCCGAAAGGAGTAAGGATAGGCATCAACCAGTACCTCGAGGGGTATCTCCCGGAGGAGAACGTCCGGTTCAGGGAACACCAGGTGACCTTTGAGAAGCGGGCGCATTCTGAAGGTACCGAACGCCGTACCCTCCTCACTTTTCCGGCGATGGTAAGGAAGTACGAGCGATTTCGTCTCGAAGTTGGCGGTGGCGAGATCAGGGCAGGCGAGGTTCTCGGAGTGGTCGGTGCAAACGGGATTGGGAAAACGACATTTGCCCGCCTCCTTGCTGGCGAGGAGAAACCGGATGAAGGGGAGATCGACCGCGGGATCAGGATATCCTACAAACCCCAGTACGTAAAAGCCGGGACTTCCGATACAGTAGAATTTTACCTGAGGAGCTGTGCCAGCGGGTTTGACAGTGCGATCTTCCAGCACGAGATCGTCGAACCGCTCTCGCTCCGACCGATACTCCAGTCCCCGCTCGACACCCTCTCGGGCGGAGAACTCCAGCGGGTTGCCATCGCTGCCTGCCTTGCGAGGGATGCCGACCTCTATATCCTCGACGAGCCCAGCGCACACCTCGATGTCGAGCAGCGGGTGAAGATAACGAGGATGTTCCGTCACCATGCCGATGGCCGTGAAGCGGCGATCCTGGTCATCGATCACGATATCTACGTGATCGACATGATCTCCGAGAGGATCCTTGTGTGCGAAGGCAGTCCCGGCATCGAAGGGAAGGTAACGGGCCCGTTCGGGATGCGGGAAGGTATGAACCGGTTCTTAAGGGATCTCGGCGTCACTTTCAGGCGGGACCGGTCAGGGAGACCGAGGATAAACAAACCCGGCTCGTACCTCGATCGGGAACAACAGTCCCGCGGTGAATACTACTATTATACGGACAGCGGTGAATAAAAAAAATCCTTCTTTTACCGCCCGGTCAAAAGAAAGATTGCGGAATATTTTCTAACCCCGGCTCTTCCGTAAGCAAAGTGCGATTCCCAAAGATCCTGCGGCTATCGTTGCTCCAATGATCGGGACCGGACCTGCGGATCGCGTACCTGTCTGGGACGGTTGCCCTTCAGACGGTGCCTGGGTTATCCCTGGTTGTGAACTCCCCTGATTTCCGGGTATTACTCCATCTCCCCTTGCCTGCATACCAGTACCGTTTGCACCTTCAGGGCCGGCCGTAGTCGCCGGAAGCGCACCCGCGGGGGGAGTGTCCGATGCCTGGAGTGCATTGTTCCCTGTCTGGAATCCCGATGTATTGGTGTTGGTGCTGCTCAGGGAAGATATCTCGGTATAGGTCGCGACCTGGGTGTGGGTGACTGTCGGGGGAATTGTACCCGTTCCGGTCGCAGAAAGGTCGACACGCTGAAGGTCACCGGGCGAGAACATCGCAGTCTCCGCTGCCTCGACGCCGTTTACGAGAAAGTTGATGGTTGAACTCCCGCTGGCCGGAACACTTGGAGATAATTTATCGACCATCATTCCCGGCCCTTCCCCTTTGCCGTCCCAGGAGTAGTACCCGGCGGTTGTTGTGGTAATCCTCGCGTATTCAACACCGTCAACCGTCGCCGTAACGACTGTCCCCACAGGGGCAGGTACGCCGTTCAGCATGACCTTACCGTAGAAAGACTCTGGAAGAGACGGCATCTCAGCCGCCATGGCTCCTGCAACGAAGAGGAGCGCAAATGTCGCGAGCACAAATGTTTTTCTCATGATTTTACCTCGATTGTCGGTTTGTGGAAAATACCTTTGATACTATACAGATTCTGTCAGGAAACGATATAAAAAGAATGGATGGTTATTTCAGGTTCATCCAGTCCGCATCCTCGTCGATAGAAGGACCGGGTGCCGGCTCAGCCTTCTTCCTCTTCCTGATGAAGAAGAATACGACTATCACCGCGGCCACGATGATAATGACGATCACGATCACCTTGAGGAGCGTGGACAGAAGGTCGCCTGAGATACCGGGGGCCGGAGTCGGCATCGCGGTCGGGGTCTGAACGATCGTCGTTGGTTCAGGTGTCGGCTGTATCGGAGTAAACAGGGCGAATATGCTCATATGCGATATCTGAGTACTCACTGTCCGGGTTGCCGGATCGACTGATGTGGGAAGCGTTTCCCACTGGCCGCCAGCCTGGTTGAACCACCGGATCGAGAGATCCTGGCCCGCAAGGGAGCCCCACTCGCTCTCGGGAATGGTAAACCCGAGTGTTGCAGCCGGTTCGAACGTGGTTCCCTCGGGTTTGAGGTCGAAGGCATACCCTGCAAACGCGAACAACTCACCTGCAGGGACCGGCGGGACATTCCCTGCAGGGACACGTGTCATCGTAACCTTGAACACCGGCGCCCCTCCCGCCCCGGTCAGTCTCGACCCTTCACCGATGGAAAGGTTTGCGAACCCGTCGTCGGACCCGACGGTTACCGAGTGCCTGACGGTTCCATCTGAACTGTAGGGTATGTTCCCGTCTGTCCCGCCTGTCACAGTGGGAGTCGGAGTCACGACCGATGTGACGTTAGGGGTCGGGTTTGTCCATGTCGAGATGTACTGCTGGGACGGCGTTCCACCTCCCCCGCCGCCCCCGCCGGTCTGATAGATCGTGATATAAGCGTTTTTGACCTCGGTATCGCTCCCCAGTGCATTCGATACCGTCAGGGAGACCGTGTATTGATCGTTTCTCTGGTACCGGTGGATCGGATTCTGCTCGGTGGAGGTCGTTCCGTCACCGAAGTCCCAGTTCCAGGTTGTGGGGAAACCCGTCGATCTGTCGAAGAACTGGATCGAGGCGAATATACCGGCACTCTTCGGCGATCCTTCGAAATCAGCGAACGGCGGCTCCGCCAGGGTTCGTAAATTCAGTTCGGTGGTTGAGAAGGAGTGGAAAGGGAATGTGTCCTGCCATGGACCTGCTGCAGAAACATCAAAGACCTCTGCCTTTACTCCGTTGACATAAAACGAGAGCGGGGTTCCGTCAGCGACCGATCCGCTCACCTGAAGTTGCGGGACTCCCGCCCCCCCGTACGTCCCGACCACACTTACCGTGACAGGGTTCTTTCCTATGACTGACTGCACTCCTGTGCCCCGGGCCTCGATCGTCGTCCCTACAGGCGCAGGCTGGCCGTTGTGGAGGACTGCCCCGAAGAAAGTATGGGGCATGACCGGGACGTTCCCGGTATCCGTCGGGACAGGCGTCGTGGTCGTCGTGGTCTGGGTCGGGATCGTCGTTGCTGTAGTGGTTACTGTCGTTGTGGTAGTGGTTGTTGTTGTCGTCTGGGTCGGTACAACAGTCGTTGTGGTAGGTATTGCCGTTGTCGTCGTTGTAACAGGGCCGGAACCTACCGGGAGATTCAC
>JAJRBP010000026.1 GCA_028679405.1 Methanoregulaceae archaeon
CATGACTTTCCGGTCACTGCGGTGAGGACACCTTCTATCCAGCCCTGGTGGATACCGCAGACCGCCATGTTCCAGTCCTTGAGCACCACGGACTCGAACGTGTGCCTGGTCCTGATAACAATCCGCTTGTCAGTCGCAGAAACCAGCTCGAACGGGGCACCCCAGCCCTGCTGGTGCTGGAGCTTGAAGACCAGCATCAGGAACTCTTCGGGTTTTAATTCCATCCCGAGTTTCTTCAGCAGGTTGTTGAGCCCGACCGAGCCCGCACCGACCGAACGGAAGAGCTTTCGTACCGCTTTTACTGCAAGCTTCTTGTTGAGGTTCGCCTCGTAGTTCTCGTAAATTGCCTTGATGAGGTAGTTGGGGTTGCCTGCAGTTTTCACACCGAACACAGAATAGGTCCCGGCAAGCGGGTCCATCTCAATATAGGGGGCGATAGTCTTGTCGCCCTTTATGAGTGCCTCGAAGTCCTCCCGCCCGATCTTCTTCGCTTCCATAACGATCAGCTCACAGTATAAATATATAATAATAATTTATCGGAAAATGAGGTCGGTGCCGGGCCGCCGGAGGGATGCGTCGCGGTCGCCGGCCGGGACGTTCCGGGCACGGGAGTCGCCCGGAAACCTATAACATCTCCGGGCCGAGACTGTCAGCCATGAACTCCCCGGCGCGAAGTCACGTTCCCGGGGTGCCCGGTTCCGGTACGCGCCGGTGGGTGTCCAGGCTCATTCCTCCCCTTATCTTCGTCGTTCTCGTCTGTCTCCCCGTGGGGCTCTGCTGCGGGGCGACGTACTACGTCTCCCCTTCCGGGGACGACGCAAACCCGGGGACACGCCTCCTCCCCTGGGCGACACCGGGATACGGCTCGAAGCAGCTCAGGCCGGGAGATACCCTCGTCATCCGGAGCGGGACCTACTATTTGAGCCGGTATTGGGACGACATGATCACTCCAGGATCCGGTGTGGCCGGGAAGTGGATAACCATCAGGGGGGAGGGTCCGCGCCGGCCGATCCTTGCCGGGAGGGACGGACTTCCTGCGGCGGCCGACATCTCGGGGTGCCGGTTCGTCAGGCTCAAGAATCTCGAGATCACGAGCGACCGCGGGGCCTGGTTCGACAAGGGGATCTCGGCGACCGGAGGGGTTCTCCGCGACTCGGTCCTTGCGGATCTGTACATCCACCATCTCGACTGGGAAGGGATCGATATCTCGGACACGCTGAACGTCACGATCAAAAACTGTACGGTCACGTTCTGCGGCGGCGGCGGGATCGGCGGCCCCGCAGGAACGCACGGGGGAATCCGGAACCTTACGGTCGAACGGTGCAACCTCTCGTATGCCGGCCATTACTACCGCGGCGGGAGCGGGGACGACCGCCCCTACGACCGGCCGGACGGCCTCGGGCTCGAGAGGTCGCCCGGGCCCCTCGTGATCCGCGCAACCCGGGCCCTCCACAACCGCGGTGACGGTCTCGATTCGAAGATGAACCTGACCAGGATCGACCGGTGCATCGTCGCGAACAACGACTGCGACGGAGTAAAGCTCTGGGGCACCGGGAGCGTCGTCCGAAACACCCTCGTCTACGGGACGGGGGACGGAAACCCGGCGTCCGAATGGACCTCACTGGTGATCTCGGGGACGAGGAACGCCCGGTTCGAACTGGTGAACGTGGCGCTTGACGACAACCGGACGAGGCGTGCTTACTCGATGACGGTGCAGTACGATGACCCCGGGATCCCTATATCGCTCGCGATGCGGAACTGCATCGTCTCGCACGGATACGGTGCAGCCTACATCGGCCCGTCGGTGAACTTCACCTGCGAGTCCAACCTCTTCAAGCGCGGTACCGCCGAACCGGTCCAGGTGTACGCGAACGGGAGGGAATACACCGCCCGGCAGGTGAACACCGGGGCGCTCGGGAGGGGGAACCGGTGTGCCGAACCGCGGTTCGTCAGGCCCGCGTGGGGGTCAGCCGGGGATTACCACCTGAGGCCGGGAAGCCCTGCCATCGATAACGGGACGGCTTTCCGGGCCCCGGCAGTCGATCTCGACGGGAAGACGAGGCCGTCCGGTGCGGGCTACGACATCGGGCCGTACGAGTTCCGGGGCTGACCGGCCGGGGTAGCCTATCGCCCGAAGTAGCCGGCCACTTCTTTGAGTTTCTCCCGGATCGGGATGCCCTGGGGACATTTCTCTTCGCACTCCCCGCACTGCTGGCAGAGCGAAGCGCAGGATGCCGGTCCGAAAAACCCGCCTGTTGCCAGGGAATAGTTGGTCCTCGCGATATCGGGCGTCCCGTACATGTGAGCATGGTTGTACTCCTCGAAACATGCCGGGATATCCACGCCGTTCTGGCATGGCTGGCAATACGCACATCCGGTACAGGGGATCTTAATCCGGTCCTTGTATTCGGCCTTCACCTCCGCAAACAGGGAAAGATCGTGTTCCCGGAGCGAACCGGCATTTCCCTGCTCTGCAAAAGCCACATTCTGTTCAACCTGGGTCCTCGTGGACATACCTGAAAGAACGACCGTAACCTCGGGATGGTTCCATACCCAGCGGAGCGCCCACTCTGCAGGAGTACGGCGGACTGTGGCCTTCTCCCAGATCGCCCGGACAGGCAGCACATCGCCTGCAAGCATCCCGCCCCTGATCGGTTCCATGACCACCACCCCGAGCTTCTTCCCGGCTGCATACCTGAGCCCCTCAGTCCCGGCCTGGTACTCATCGTCCATGAAGTTGTACTGGATCTGGCAGAATGTCCAGTCGTACGAGTCCGTGATCTCCCAAAAGACCGGAAGTTCGTCATGGAAAGAGAACCCGGCATAACGGATCCTCCCGTCTGCGATCGCATCGTCGAGGAACTCTGTTACCCGGAGGGATGACAGGGTGTCCCAGAGCGGTTTCATGAGGCCGTGGAGGAGGTAAAAGTCAACATGGTCTGTCCGGAGCCGGAGAAGCTGTTCGTTGAGATACCGGTCCATATCCTCTCTGGACGTAATCAGCCAGCCCGGGAGCTTGGTGGCAAGGTTTACCCGTTCCCTGTAGCCGTCCGAGAGAGCCCTGCCCACGAAAGGTTCGCTCTCCCCCGCATGATAGGGGTACGCAGTATCGATGTAGTTCACTCCATGATCGATCGCGTACCTGATCATGCCGGTCGCTTCCGGCTCGTCAATATTCCCATCCCCTGTTACGGGAAGGCGCATACATCCGAACCCGAGGACAGAGAGATCG
>JAJRBP010000281.1 GCA_028679405.1 Methanoregulaceae archaeon
GTCATTCTCGTCATCGCAACTGTCTATCGTCTCCTCGTCCCGGCGCCGCTGGGGACGGGCGGGGTCGTGCTCGGGGTCGTCGTCCTGGTGGTCATCATCGGCACAAACATCTTCTTCTGGGTCAGGAACTACCGCATAGCCTGCCTGGACCCCTCGCCCCTCATGGACTCGCAATGGCGCCTTTTCCGGATGAAGGCTTTCGCGAACCTCGTGGTCCTTTTTGCCCTGCTCCTCTCGCTCCTTTGTGCCGGCCTTCCGTGGGCTGTGTACATCGACCCGCTCGGATCGTTCGTGGTCATCGGTTTCCTTCTCCAGTCAGGATACAGGATGATCTCGGCGTCCCTGCCGGACCTGCTCGACCGGACGCTGGAGGAGGAGCTCCAGCTCGTGGTCGTGAGCGATCTGGCCGAACACTTCCATTTCTACGAGCAGATCCACGGGGTAAGATCGCGGAGGAGCGGAGGGAGAATCTATATCGAGGTCTTCCTTGAGTTCGACGGGCGGATGCAGATGTGTGACGTGCAGGATGTGATCGACAGGATCAAAGACTCGCTCGAGTCGAAGATCCCCGGAAGCTCGGTGAACATCGTCCCGACGAGCGGCAGGTGCAGGGACGTCCGGCTCTGATTATCAGTAAATCCACCCTCCTTTCACCGTCTTCCGGACCGTACCTTCCTGCCCCCATGCACCGCAAGGACAATTGCGGCGACGGCTCCCGCGGCAGGCCAGGGGACTGAGGCCGGGGAGGGAGATGAGGTAGTGGAAGTCTCCGCTCCAGTTGTCGCCATGGTATCCTGCCGGCCTGCAGTAGCAGCCAGGCTCAGCGCGACTGTTATCTCCGTTGTGCTCCCGCCCTGAACGGTTACGGGCAATTCCGCACCCATATAGCCGTCTTTTTCCATGACGACAGTATGGTTTCCTGCCAAAATCCCCTCGAGCCTGACAGGCGTATTCCCCCCGGGCTTCCCGTCCAGGAACACTCCAGCCCCGGGCGGGCTGGAATTGACCGCGAGGGCTCCGACCTCTGCGGTCAGGGTTGCCTTCGAGGTACCGACCGAGACGGTGGAATACCAGGCATTCTGCAGGTCAAACCGCCCTGCAGGGCGATCGACGACCCAGACCGTGTAGCTCCCGGCGTCGGGGAGGCCGCCCGATGTCCGGGTGTACCACGTGTAGGACCACCTGTCGTCTATGACGTCGACCCTGGTGAAGGTGGAGGCATCCCCCGTGACGACTGGCGCCCTGATATTCTCCAGCCTGACACCGCCTGCCGGCAGGTTTGGGCCGGTGAGGAAGAGGTATACCGTGTCAAGACCGGGGGCGGCCCCCTTCAGCGGCACGGAGTCTCCGAGCGCCACGCTCGCAGCAGAGGCCCCGCTACAGGGCCAGGCGACGAGAGAAGCGAGGGCGAAGAACATGACGACGATGCGGAACGAGGCAAATCCCCTGGGTGTCATAGTTAACCTGACGGATCAGTCGTCCCACCTGCCCTTGAATGTTTCCGCCCACTCGCGAGCCTGGCAGACCTCCGGCCGTTTCGCCGGCCGGAAGAAGTCTCCAGGAAACTAGATGATTTCCTGCGGCATATTCTTATCAACCACAGATGGCCGGTATTCAGCTGTCGATCGGGAGTTTTGACGAGTCCGGCCCACCCCTGTGTCATGGGAAACCGGGATTGAACGGGTTCCTGGACACGTGTTACCGTTGCCCCCATGCCTCGAGGAGGAAAGGACGGGTCGGGTGCCTGCGGTACCTCCGGATCATCAGGGCGCGCAGTAAATACGGACTTAAAGACTGGAAGGCGCTTCGGAGCGTAATCCTTGAACGTGACAGGTACCGGTGCAGGATATGCGGCGATACCTCCGATCTGCAGGTGCACCATATCGACCAGGACAGGACAAACGACGATCAATCGAATCTCGTCTCGCTCTGCCAGGCCTGTCATGCGAGGGCCCAGGCCGGGATGAGAAAAGAGGGAAGGGACGAAAGGGTGAGAGACCTCATCGATGCGCCCGGTCAATAAGATCGATGGGTTCATTAATACCTGGAGGAAAGGCATCCAGAGGATTCAATGGGGGAATGATACAGTATGGACTACCTGTATACACTCTTCAAGTTCCTCATCGGCGGGGGAATGGTCGTGGGCACGACGTGGCTTGCCAGGTACGTCGACCCCCGGTATGGCGGGATCCTTATTGCTGCACCGATCGTGACGTCGGTTGCGTTTTTTCTCACATATACCGAGTCAGGCGCCACGGCAACACGGCAACTGGCACTCGCATCCTTCTTCTTCGTGATCCCGACTCTTCTCTTCATCCTTGCCCTCTTCCTGCTGATGGGCCGCATCCCCTTCTACCAGAGCCTTGCCGGGTCGTTTGCGGTCTGGATCGCAGGGATCCTCGTGGTGAACCAGGTGCTTCCCGGTGCCTGAAAGCCAGGAGTGTGAGCGGAGGATATACCGGCTGTACGGAACCGCACCGTTCCAGGTCGTCGTCCTGCACGGCGGGCCGGGCGCCGCCGGGGAGATGGCCCCGGTTGCTCAGGCATTATCCGTTCGACACGGGGTACTCGAACCTCTACTCTACAGCCTGACGGTAGAGTCCCAGCTCGACGATTTGGAGAGAATGCTCGCAGAGCACGCGACCTTCCCCGTCACCCTGATAGGATTCTCATTCGGGGCGTTCCTCGGTTTTCTGTACGCAGCCAGGCGGCCGGATCATGTCAAAAAACTCGTACTGGTCAGCAGCGGGCCGTTTGAGGAGAGTTATGCAGGCGGAATTTTCGAGGCGAGGATGTCCCGCCTGGCGCCTGGCGAGCGGGAGGAGGTCGGCACCCTCCTGGAAGCCCTCTCCGATCAGGGCACCCCAGATAAAGACAAGGTATTCACAAGATTCGGGGCGCTCATGGAGAAGGCCGATGCATTCGATCCGGCGAATGTAACAGCCCCTGCCTGCCTGTTCAGTTATGAAACGTTCCGGGCCGTATGGACCGAAACGGCAACCCTCCGGAGGAGCGGGGCGCTCGCGGAGACCGGCGTGAGGATCGAATGCCCGGTCGTGGTACTTCATGGAGACTACGACCCCCATCCGGCTTCCGGAGTCAGGGTCCCGCTCGGGAAGTACGTGAAAGAGTTCAGGTTCATTTCGATCCCGCGGTGCGGGCACAAGCCCTGGAACGAACGGGAGGCGAGGGACAGGTTCTTCGAAGTCCTTGAAAACGAGCTTACCGGGCCGGCGGACCACAGGTAAGGAGAGGGAGGCACTGCTCTCTGAGATATGGTTGCAGGGAAAGCGGTTCCCGGATGAGATACAATCCGGCATCCCTGATGTTCCCAGGCCTTTTTCAGGAGACCGGCCTGTTTTATAAGCAAACTATTTATATTATTCGGTTTGATATCGGAGTGAGACGGATCCGTATCAAGGTGGCGCTGGCTCCGTTTGCCAGATTTGAATCATGAATTATCCGGGACGAGTATTCCTGACCGTACTGCTGTTGATCGTTCTCATCGCTTCAGCAGTGGCGGTCGAACCCGGGATGATAGTTGCGTGGGGTTCGAACGAGTACGGCCAGTGTGATGTGCCCGGGCCCAACCAGGACTTTATTGCGATAGCGGGAGGGATGTGGCACAGTCTTGCTTTACGCGCTGACGGCAGCGTCGTTGCGTGGGGAGGAAACACGAGCGGGCAGTGTGATGTGCCTGGCCAGGATGAGACCTATACCGCAGTCGCTGCAGGAGCATTCCACAGCCTCGCGTTACGGGCCGACGGGAGCATCGCTGCCTGGGGGGACAATTCAAGTGGGCAGTGCGGTGTTCCCGAACCCAACACGGGCTATACTGCCATCGCAGCAGGATTTTCAAATAGTATCGGCCTTAAGGGAGACGGGAATATCACCTGCTGGGGGGACAATACCTTCGGCCAGTGTACCATGCCCGGACCCAACCTGAGTTTTGCGATGATAGGGACGGGGGCCGAGGCGGACCATAATATCGCGCTCCTCTCGAACGGGACGCTCGTTGTCTGGGGCGTCGACCAGGCACACCTGTACGGGCAGGAGATACCGCCCGAACCGGACGCATGTTACGTCGATGTGTCCAGGGGGTGGTACCATAACATCGCCCTGAGAGAGGACGGGGTGATCGTCTGCTTCGGGTGGAACAACCGTGGCCAGTGCGATGTACCCGGACCAAACAGCGATTTTGTCAAGGTCGGGGCGGGGGCGGTCCACAGCATCGGGCTGAAATCGAATGGCAGCGTCGTCTCCTGGGGGGAGAACTGGGATTCGACGCCCGTTCCGAACGAGGGATTCACCGATATCGCGGCCGGGACCCACCACAACCTTGCGATCCGGCCAGGGCCCTCGATAAGCGGCATTAAGCCCGGCTCAGGGGTGAAGGGGACCTGGGTGAAGATCACGAACCTCTCGGGGAACAGGTTTGCCCCGGGCGCAAAAGTATTCCTCTCGAGAGAAGGATATCGGGAGATCGCAGTTCCCAATCCTGATATCACTCCGACCAGGATCTCCGGGATGTTCAGCCTCGCGTGTGCCGCGGAGGGGTCCTGGGACGTTATC
>JAJRBP010000305.1 GCA_028679405.1 Methanoregulaceae archaeon
GAAAGAATCTGTCCTTGCCATCGGCCCGGTAAAGTTTACCATCGGAGCGTTCGTTTCGGACCTGATCTACTTCATTATCGTGGCCTTGGTGATCTTCATCGCGGTGAAGTTCATCATGAAACAGGAGAAAGTTACCAAGGTCTGAAAATCCACTTGTCTATTTTTTTCGGGAAAGGGTCATCCGTTTGAGGTAATATCGCCGGACCACATGTTTCCGGCGCATGTCAGGTATATTTGTAGAAAACTGTATATGGGGAGCTAAGTAACCCCCGCTTCGTAAGAATTTTCTCCGGACACTGTCCCCATGCGGGATTATTTTCTGTTCCAATGGCTTGATAAATGCCTGATGCTTACTCGATATCCAAATCGGCGCCTTAAAAAAAATCTGTGGGAGGTTATAGGAAAGGGCTGTCTGACAGGAATGGACGACTCACTCGGGGGCTGAATCGTCTTCTTCCCCGATCTCTTCATGCAGGGGCTCGATCACCGCGTTGAATTCATCCTCGGTACAGAGCACCTCGAGGACTCCCGGACGTTCATCCCTGGTGGATCTCCCGCCTACAAGCTTTCCTCCCTCGATCCGGTAGTACTTGCGGAACGGCCAGTCAGGCAGTGGGATCTCCTCGCGTTCATCATAGATCTGCCGGGCAAGCAGGTGGGTGCAGTACTGGTTTTCGTCGACCCTGAAAAGGACGAAAGCCACGTACCTCCTGATATACCACCGGAACTCGGAGACAAGGGCAAGTGCACTCCCGAGAGAGGTGAGCGGGATCTCAATTCCCCACGCATGTTCCACCGGGTGGTAGAACCGGATCGCCCCCCTGCTCGTCTCCGACTCGAGGAGCGTTCGCAGGAGGCTTATCCCTTCACGCTGGAAGAGGAGGACTTTCATATCAGTACCCTACCATCTTTTTGGGCCGGTTTAAAAGTCTGTTGACCGGCAGGCAGTTCGGGAAAGCCCTTTTCACTACGATCGCAGCGAAAGGAAAATAAAATTTCTTCTATCCATTCAGCGGTACATCCGGGAGTCGGTCATTGACTCGGACCTGACCCGGCGGATGGCATCGAGGAAGTGGCCCATCGTTACTGCGGGAGCTTCCTGTCTCACCGCGCTCATCCCCGCCTCGCGGCAGATTGCCTGGAGTTCAGCACCTGTTGCACCTCCGGTCATTCCTGCAATTGAATCGAGCGAGACGTGATCGAGGACAAGGTTTTTCGCATGGATCTTCAGGATCTCAAGACGTGCTTCCTCGTCAGGCAGGGGGATCTCGATGATCCGATCGAACCTGCCGGGCCTGAGCAGTGCAGGGTCGAGCATGTCCACGCGGTTCGTGGCCGCCATGATCCTGACATCGCCCCGGTTGTTGAACCCGTCCATCTCTGCGAGAAGCTGCATCATCGTCCTCTGTACTTCAGCACTTCCCGAAGTGCCGTCCTGTGTCCTCATGCTTCCCACCGCGTCGATCTCGTCAATAAATACGATGGCAGGCGCGCGTTCCCTCGCGAGGGAGAAGAGCTCCCTGACAAGCTGGGCCCCTTCACCGATATACTTGTGTACGAGCTCGCTTCCGGACATCCGGATGAAGGTCGCCTTCGCCTCATGGGCTACCGCCTTTGCGATAAGGGTCTTTCCCGTGCCTGGAGAACCGTAGAGTAGTATACCCTTCGGAGGTTCCACCCCGATCCTCTCGAAGATCTCGGGCTTCGTAAGGGGGTACTCGACGGCCTCCCTGATCTCCTCGATCTCCCTTACGAGCCCCCCGATATGTGAGAAGGTGACTTCGGGCGATTCGTCGAGCTCCATTATCCTTACACGCGCGTCTACAATATTGCCGACAATCTTCACGACAGAAAGGGCATTGTTCACCGCCACCTTTGTACCTGGTTTCAGGTCGCACAGGATCTCGCTGCTCACCTGGGTGAGGTATTCCTGGTTGTTCCCCTGCTGCCTGAGGTATACCTCGCCATTCCCGAGGATATCGACGACCGAGGCGACAAAAAGGGGCATGCGCTTGAGCTGGTTGTTCTCACGCTTCAATTGTGCGTTGTCCCGGGAGAGCTCGTCGTTCTTGAGCTTGATCTCGAGGAGGTGCGCCTCGAGCTCCTGGATCTTCATCTTGAGGCCCAGCTCGCCGTCGCCGCTGGCGATGACGGTGTCTTCCATATTACTCATATATTTTTATTCACTACATTTATTAGGTGTGATTATGCTCATCACGGGGAGGGGGATCTCAAAGGGCATCGGGAAGGGTCCGCTCCTCGTCAGTCCGGCTCCCTTGTCGTTCTTATCGGGCGTCGATCCCGAGACCGGAGTGGTTGTGGAGAAGGGCCACCCCCTCGAGGGGAGAAGCATCGCCGGAATGGTCCTCGCCTTCGATTTCGGGAAAGGCTCAACGGTAGGGTCCTACGTCCTTTATGCTCTCGCGAGAAACGGCCATGCGCCCGCCGCGATCATCAATACCGAGGCCGAACCAATCGTCGCGGTAGGTGCGATAATCGGGGGGATCCCGATGATTGACCGTACCGGGATACCGCTGCTGCAACTCCGTTCCGGGGTTATTGCATCGGTGAACGGTGATACCGGGGAACTGGTTGTGGAGGACAGTTTCGCAGACGAAAATGATGGCTCCTGATCCTTTTTCCTACGATCATAACCCTCATATACCGCGGGTTTGAGATCTCATCCTATGACGCGAACACAGTTGCTGGTAATTTTCCTTGTCATCGGCGCGATAGTGGCTGTCTCGGGGTGTACCTCAACGCAGGGAGGTCAGGGCCCATCCGGAAGCGCTCCCGCTTTCACGACCGGGCCGACGCAGGTAATACCATCGGAGAAGAGAGTCGAGATCCAGGTCAACGAAAAGGACCCGATATACAATACTATCCCGGTAATTTTTGCGGGTGGCGAGGGCCAGGTGGCAGTCACTTCCATCGAGGTGAAAATGACCCCTGAAGGCGGGAGGACAGAGACTCAGCTTCTCCGTCCGGAGAAGGGTGCGCAGCTCACGTTCCAGGGTACCCGCGGGACGGACCGTGTCGAGGCCACCGTACGTTTTACTGACGGTTCAAGTTACAAGGTGGTCGACCAGCTGGTGCCATACAGGACACGGGGGTAGAATAAAGGGCAAGGGAAAATTTTCCGGTGGAAAGAAGAAAACGGGTGAACTGGAGGGATATCGCAGCCTCCAGGAACTCGTATGCCGCTCTTTATGCTGCGTGCGAACGGTCGGGCTATACCCTGTATCCGGTAGACCGTCCGACGCACGACATCACCTGCTACAGTCTG
The DNA here is from genome assembly GCA_028679405.1 of Methanoregulaceae archaeon. Lineage (GTDB taxonomy): Archaea > Halobacteriota > Methanomicrobia > Methanomicrobiales > Methanospirillaceae > JAJRBP01. The sequence continues at coordinate 3,287 of JAJRBP010000305.1, forward strand.
AACTCCCTGTCCGCGTCACGATACCTTCGCGAGATCGAAGAGTCGGAGTGCATTACCGTCGTTGGGGGGCCGCATGCATCGGCCAGGTTTGCGGACCTGACAAAGATAGCGGATTATGTCGTGGTGGGGGAGGGTGAATATACCCTCCCGGCCCTCCTTTCCTATCTTGACGGAAGAAGACCCACACTCCCCCCCGGGGTCGCGACCGGAGATGGATATACCCCCACGCCCTATTCTGTCCTCCTGGGTTCCTACCCGCCGTTCTCGGAGATGAAAGGTTATCTCGAGATCTCACGCGGCTGCCCTTTCGGATGCGGTTACTGCCAGACACCTCGGATCTTCGGGCGGTGCATGAGACATCGTCCCATCGACCAGATAGTTACCTACGCCCGGAAGTTTCTCCAGGCCCGGTTCGTGAGTCCCAATGCGCTGGCATATGGATCTGACGGGAGGGTTCCCAGGTTCGGGAAGGTCGAGGCCCTGCTCCGTCACCTTTCGGGAGAGATCTACTTCGGTACTTTTCCAAGCGAAGTGCGCCCCGAATTCGTTACCGACCGTTCCCTGGAACTGATCACGACCTATTGCGCAAACACGCGGATCCAGTTTGGTGCCCAGTCAGGGAGCGATACTGTCCTCAAAAAGCTGAACAGGGGTCATACCGTTGACGATGTAGTCAGAGCTGTCGAACTGTGCCGCTCGCACGGACTCTTTCCGGTCGTCGATCTCATTCTCGGGTTCCCATTTGAGTCCGCCGACGACGAGCGGCTGACCCTGGATCTCATCCGATGGATAGCCCGGTCCGGGCGCGTCCATATCCACCAGTTCCTGCCGCTTCCGGGCACACCGCTTGACGGGACGGTCGCGCATACACTTTCCGCGGATGCGGAGCGGGTGCTGGGTGCCCTTGCACGTTCGGGAAATCTGACCGGTTCGTGGTGTGATCCGCAGATAAGGTTTAGTAGAAATCGTTCGAATGATATTGCATGATGGATGTGCTCCTGTTAGCAGATCTTCATGGTCAATACGGCAAAATTGATTCATTCATGGATCTGGGACCCGATGCGGTCTTCATAGCCGGCGACCTTACCAATATGGGCCCGGCTGATTCCATAGAGCCGTTGCTCTCGCGTATCGAAGTCCCGTGTTTTGCAGTGCCAGGCAACTGTGACCCCCGTGAGATTCTCCAGACGCTGGATGAATCGGACTGTGTCTGCCTTCACGGCTCGCAGATCAACCTGGGGAAGATCAGCCTTGCAGGGGTGGG
>JAJRBP010000263.1 GCA_028679405.1 Methanoregulaceae archaeon
ACCGCGAGAATTTCAGGTTTTTCCGAGGCAAGTGCGCGGAAGAGGCGGAAACCGGATACTTCCTGCTCCGATTGGATCTCGCCGCCATCCATACTGACAAGCGCATACCTCGGGCGGGATGTCCTCGAGCGCACCGATCCGCCGATAATGTCAATCCCGAAAACTTTCATCCGGTCACCCACCCGGTAGTCTCCTCCAGCGGGTACTCGAGGGAATACTTCCGGTGAAAGTATGTCAATATATTCCTGATATCACGTTTGAGAAGATCAAGAGCGTTCTGGTGGTCGGTTCCAACCCACTGCGGCCAGTCGATGAGAATACATTCCTCACCCGATATCATCACGTTGAACTCGGAAAGGTCCACGTGAATAATACCTTGTCTGTACGATTCCCGTATCTGTGAAAGGAGGGTGTTCAGGATTGCATCCGGATCTTCGAGCACGCAACGATTCATTGTCGTCCCGATGATCTCCTCCATGACGACGACATGGCGGTTGCAGTCGATGGGAAGAGGCACCCGGACGACAGGGTGCAGGCGACGGAGCGCCTCGTATTCCCGTTCTGCTGACGAACGCGACGCGTATATCCAGGGATAATGGCCTTCTCCAGGCATGTAATCCCGTTTCTGCCTGGCAGTCTGAAATGAGCGCTGACCCACATGGTGAAATTTCAGTGCCACGTTCCCAAGCCCGAGCGCCTCGTATACAACCGATTCCTTGCCCTCCCCAATCTGGCAACCGAGGGCCCTGATGGTCCCCTTCTTCACCAGGGCCAGGAGCGCGAGGGCGTCGTATCCTGTAAACACGAGGGCATACCCCTCATACGGGAGTGCTTCAAACCGGATCAGCCCTTTCTCCATTAATTTGCCGATCCTGAAGGTAACTTCGGAATCGGAGAGCCCTACTGCCTTTACGATATGATCGAGAGGCACCCACTTGTACCGCTGCATTGACCGCTCGATGATATGCAGGATCTGGATCTCATACCTGTGCAGGCCTTTGATATCTCCTGCAGAAATCGCCATCTCTTCTACACTTTTATCAGTAACCGTGATAAAAAATGATCTGATGCCATCCCTTTCATGTGACCGGTGCTCAGAGACTCCGGTTCTTTTTCAGCGTTACTCCGGGAGGCACCTGTGCGCGGACCATTTCCTTCGGGATTTCGAATCGAGAGCAAAACGAACCATCAGGGAGCATGGATGGCTGCTGCCGGGGAATACGATCGCGGTGGCACTCTCAGGGAAAACAACCGGCACGGCTCTTCTTCATTTTCTCCACGACCTGGTCGGCCGGAGAAAGGATATCCGGTTTTTTGCAATTACTCTGGATGAGGACATGGGGGGTTTCCGGGATTGCCGGGGAGCGACGAGGATCGCTGAATCGCTCGGGTACCGTTGTATCACCACGACCTGTGAGGACACATCCGGCATATCGGAAACGGATCGAAGCGACTGCACTGACCCTGCCCCTGGATCTTCGCGGCAGGAACGCCCGGTCCGTCTGCTTGAAACCGTCGCAAAGAGAAACGGTGCAGATATCATTGCGTGGGATTCAACCCTTGATGATTGCGCGCGGGCGATTCTCGCTCAAATCCTTCAGGGAAAACCTGTCCCCTGTAGTATTCGCGGGCCGGGGGAGAAACAGATTATCCGAATGATGCCGTTTATGTCGATACCAGGACGGGAAGTGGCGCTGTACATACATCTGAAGATCAGGGGTCTTGATCCTATCGGGCGCACGCATGAACATGACCTTTTCCTGGATGATGTGAACATACTCCTGGAAAGGTACGCCTGGAACCACCCGGCAGCGAAATTTGCACTCGCCCGTCTGGGCGAGGAACTTTCATCCGACAAGGACCATAACCTGAAGGGTGATCAGGTAAATAGGTGCGATTCACCGGGAAATACGGATCTGAATTCCTTCCGGTCAGACGATAAGGGGCCTTCATGAGCACAAGACGCGTTATCTGGGCGGTCGTCCACAGTTCCCCGTGGGCCAAGATGGCCATCTATTTCTCTGCATTTTTTATCCAGATAGCGACTTTCACTATCTTATTTCACTATTTCTACCCGGTTCTTGAGGGCAAAGACGTCAGCTGGCCGAACGCACTTCTCTTCGTAATGGAGACGGTGACTACCACAGGATATGGCGACCTGCTCCCGTTCCAGAGCCAGGCGATGGTCCTTTTTACTACTATCATGATGATCACCGGGATTGTCATGATCTTCATGATCGTCCCGCTCCTTCTCGCTCCATTCTTAAGCTCCCTTATCGTCAGCAGTCCCCCGAGGAGAACTCCGAGAGTGTTGCATAACCACGTGGTGATAGTCGGTTATGGAGAACTGGCACGATCGCTGGTCGAGAGCCTGATGATCTCGGACCTGGAGATGGTGATCGTCGATGATGACGAGACGGTAGCGGCCTCGGTTACCAGGGAACATCGCAAGGGTGCGTATGTGATATGGGGAGACTATTCTGATCAGGAGACCTGGAAACATGCATGGGTGAAGAATGCCTCGAACATCATCGTTTGTGAAGAAGAGCGGCTCGCGGCAGCAATAATCCTTGGGATAAGGGAACAGACGCGGGCGCGCATCATCGCGGTCGTCGATAAACTCTCATTCGACAGGTACCTCAAATACGCCGGGGCCGAGTACGTAATCTCTCCAAAACATATTACCGGGCGAATACTGGCACGACACGCGGTCCTTGGTTCACATATAGATAATATTTCTGAAGGGATTACCCAGGATACCGTGGTGAACGCCCACGGGATCAGGCTTGTACAGATCCCGATTATGCCGGGATCGAAAGCTGTCGGAAGAAGCCTTCGCGATCTCGACCTCTTCCCGAAGTATGGTTTCTCGATTCCGTTCCTCTCGAAAGGTGGACATTTCCTGTTCAGGCCCGGCCCTGAACTGATCACGGATACCACTACGAGGATATTCCTGATCGGAGGTGCCGATCGCCTGGATACAATGATCGAGGCCGAATTCGTTATGGACGGGGATAGCCGGGCACTTGCGGTTATTGCCGGGTACGGAGACGTCGGTTCAACGGTCCACGATGAGATGACCGCGTTCGGCATCGAATGCGTGGTTGTCGACCAGAAACGGTACCCGCTGAATGAAGTCGTGGGAAATGCCGAGGATGAGGAGGTACTCAGGGAAGCGCAGATTGAATCTGCGGGATTCTGCATAGTCGCCCTGAATGACGACAACGTAAATATCTTTACCACGCTGATGGCGCGCAATATGAATCCCTCGGTAAGGATTCTCGCGCGGGCAAACGAACCCGGCTCAGTCGACAAACTCTACCGTGCAGGTGCGGATTATGTCGCCCTCCTTCCGGTTATTGGCGGTCAGTTGATC
>JAJRBP010000002.1 GCA_028679405.1 Methanoregulaceae archaeon
CCCGTCAGCGAGAGAATCGCCCCTGTATGCCAGTAGGTGATCGCGATGGGGTTCCCGGTCACCCCGTCGACAAGGTTCTGCATCACCGATGATGTGCAGTACCGGCAGCATACTCCGCTGATTGTTGCAAGTTTGTACCCTGCAACCGCGGAAACTGCGATAAATCCCGCGAAGAACCCGTACCTGAGGCCGACGGTGACCTGGGGGTCCCTGATCCGGATGCGGAATCGTTCAGGAAGAGGGACAATCTTCGAGAGGCTCTCGCTGATCCCGCCCACCGGGCACAGCCAGCCGCAGAATGCCGGGCCGGCAATAAAAGCGATAATTATCACCCCGAGGATGAAGACTGCAGCGACCGAACCGAGCAGCGCGTACCAGCGTCCGCCGAAGAGCCAGTCAACAGGCATTCTCAGGCAGAGGGTGTGGGCCGTTGCAGTAGCAAGGTTCCCCGTGAGGAAGTTCACCGTCCGTGCAGCGATCGCGAAGGGTCCGACAAAGAGGAAAAAGCCCAGCGCGAGGGCGAGGTATCGCCACCTGTTCCTCAGGAATGTGGAACCGGTTTTCACAGGCAGCACTCCGGGAGGGTGTTGCGGGCTGCCGATTCGCCGTTCACGATCTGGATCGGGAGGAACGTGAGGAGTTCTCCCGTATCCGCATCGGTAAGCAAGAGACCGCCATTATACACCACGGGCTGGTCGAGGGTTTCGGGCGGGATGAAGAAGAACCAGTCTGCCCCGAGGTTCGGAATGGATTCACCGGGCTGCAACGGCTCTGTGAATGTCCTCGTTTCGGGATCGTAGGGGTGGTTGGCGTTGATATCCCACTGGACCGGGAAGTAGAGGTTCGAGAGCTCCATCCTGATCCTCACCGGTTCCGACCCGCGGTTTGAGATCGAATGCGTTGAGATGGCCTCGATTCCCGGGCTGATGACGCTCCTCGGGGCTCCTCTCTTCTGGAGGTCGATGATGACGGGGTCCATCTCGAACGGTGCGCCTGCGCCACGGAGGACCGTGTGGTTTGTGATATTCCCTGCCGGTACTGCCACTTTAAAATGAACCATCTCAGCCTGCCCGTAGGCCTGGGCGTAAAACCCTGCCCCGAGTGTGATGAGAAAGATGATTACTGCAGCGATAATTGCACTATTATTCATATACTTCGCCAGATCCTGCCTGATAACGAAGACGTGACTGAACTCCCGCCTTCAGGAAGGTGGATGCAAAAATTCTCGTATAAAAAAGTAACCTAATTGCCGTGCATTTCTCCCTGGAGGAGATCAAATTATCAGCCCGGAATCCTGTAACAAATCCGTCCGGGCACTGGATTGTCCACGGTGACGGGTTTGTCGTTCACCTGCCTGAACGGATAGCCCTGAACGCCTCCGACCGGACGAGGCGGACGGTTGGATATACCGAGGCGGCAAGTCCGATCAGGATGAGCGCCAGGAGGGCAATCCCGAAGGAGACCATGAGCGTCCCGGCCGACGGAATCCCGAACGGGATCTTCAGCCGGGAGGCGATGAAATCCTGGAACGCGATAAGAATAACTGTCGCGGCCCCAATTCCGAGCAGGCCCCCGATGATCGAGAGGGAGAAGGACTCGGCGAATACGAGCCGGAGAACGAATGCCTTTGTCACACCAAGTGCGCCGAGAATCGTGATCTCCTTCCTGAGTTCGTGGGCCACCATTGCCGAGATTACCCCGAAAAGAAGGATGAATGCCGCTGCAATAGCCAGTGTCGATCCATAAAGTACACCCATCACCCCTTCAATGTGCCCGGATACGGTATGTAAAAGGCCGGTGGGGGTTATGACCTTTGTCCCCGGGACCTGCCTCCGGATCTCATCTCCCACCGCTGCGGGAGATGCTCCTGGGGCAACCTTCACGAGCACGGTCGACACCATCCCCCTCGGAATCGTCAGGTTCTTCACTGCTTTTTCACCGGACTCGTCGGCCATTACATAGGCATCCTCGATCCTGGTGAAGACCGCCATGTCGACACCCCTCAGTCCAGTCGGCTCGAGCTTCCCGACAATATGGAACTCGTGCCCGTAGAACATGAGGTCCGAACCTGTATCGCCGTCAATTTTGCTGCCGATAATGATATCATCCTTCCCGAGCCTGATCCCGGGTTTGTCCCGCAGCCATGCGGATATCGTGAAGTCATGGTCCGGGTCTATAGCGATGATCTGGACAGGAGCGGCACAGCAGGATGCAAGGAGTGTGGCGATGTAGACCTCGGGGCTCGCCTTTTCCACTCCGGGGACCTGCGATATCCTCTCGAACCCGGAGTCATCGAAGAAAAACGTGGTGGGGCTTCCGGTGAGCAGAATATTCTCCCCTGCTGCGGTGTACTCCCCTGGAACGATCATGAGATCCGCCCCCATCCATTTTGTCCCGCGATAGAGACTCTGTTCCATGCCGCTCGCCAGGTAGAGGGCAGAGAAGAGAGTGGCCCCGATGACCGCAAATGCAATGACGGTAGGGATATTCCTGCCCGGCCGGTTCCGGAGATTCCTTCCCACGAGCCTGTAGAAGTTGAACCTGGGGGGCCTGTCCATTCTCTCACGTTCCGGCAATGTCAGGACAATTCATGTGAGTGGGGTACTTAAAACTATGCCATCCCTTCACGGACCGCAGTCCTGATAATATTTTAATATTTGGACCGGTATAATAGACCTACCAAAAAACCTGCCACCGGAGTGCAACGTTTTGACTGAACAGGATTTCGAGCTCAGGAGGATACTGGACCTTCTCCGCGAGAATCCCAAGGGGATGAAGATCAGCCAGATTGCAGGGAAGATCCCGAAGAACCGAAACTCTGTCGCGAAATACCTCGAGATCCTGCTGATGACGCACCAGGTCGAAATGCTCCGGCACGGGATGTCAAAGATCTACCGTCTCTCAAGGAGCACCGGAATCCCGACCATGCTCGATGCCTCCCCGGATTCTATCCTTACGCTTGATAAATCCTTAAAGATCGTATCAGTAAACGACAATTACCTGGAATTTTTCAGCCTGGACCGGGAAGAGGTCGTTGGCAGGCACCCGGCACCGGCAAGGCTTCCGGTATTGAGCCTCCACCTGGTGCTCGAGAAACTGAGGGAAGCGGGGTACGGGACCGGGACCAGGGCCGAGGTAAAAATCCTGAAAGGCGGAAGCGAGCTCTACTTCGACGTCCGGATCACTCCGGCCGTTTTTTCAGGAGGGGAACAGGGGATCACGGTCATACTCGAGGATATCACGGAAAGGAAGAAGGGTGAGATATTCCTCCGGGAAAGCGCATCTGATTTCAGGACGCTTTTTGGTGCATTGTCTGCGGGGATGGCCGTCTGCGATCCGTCAGGACATCTCGTCGAGGCGAACTCAGCTTTTTTTGGTATCTTCGGGGTGGCCGGAAAGAGGGAATTCGGCAACTGCGACCTGTTCTCCCTGTTCCGGGTCTCACCGGAGTCCCTCGCCGCCCTTCGCCGTGGCAGCGAGGCAGCTTCGGTCTCGGTCGTCGATCTCGATCTCTTGAAACCAAGGAGCGGGAATCCACCGGCCAGGTCTGGAAAGATCTCGGTGGATATTCATATCGCCCCTATCAACCTGAAGGCAGGTGGCGCGGGAGCAGGCTACTTTATCCAGGCGAATGAAGCCGATTCAAGGGTCCTGAGCGTCATAGACCACGTGCCCGATCCAGTCGCGCGTTTCAGCCGGGATATGAAATACCTCTACACAAACAGGGGGGCAGAGGCCATTACCGGTCTCCCCCCGGGAACGTGTATCGGCAGGACAAACAGCGAACTGGGAATATCGGGCGAGTATGCCATAATGATCGAGAGGGGTGCCAGGGAGGTGTTCCGGACTGGTCAGCCTGCGACCATTGAATTTTCTGCCCGGTGCGCCGACGGGCTCCGTCGTTACCGGACGAACATCATGCCGGAAACGGGGAAGACGAGGGAGGTTCTCTCAGTAATTGCGGTTTCCCGCGATATCACGAAGACAAGGGAAGCGGCCCCTGCCACCGGCGACAGCCTGAGGATCCTTGAGGAGATCCTCTCCTGTGTCGACGAGGCGATCATTCTTCTGAATTCCCGCGCCTCAACCATCTGCTTTGCGAACAAGGCTGCCGAACTGGTTTTCGGATACAGCGCAGGGGATCTTTGCATGAAAGATCCATTGATCCTCCTTGGCTGTAACGGCACGGGTGCGGAACACCTCAATACGCTTCAGGCAGCTTTCCTGACCAGTGGATCCTATGAGGCCGAATCGCAGCTGAAGAGAAGTACCGGTGAGAGGTTCCCGGCAAAGCGGCAATTCCGCCCTATCTGCGATGACGAGGGGAGGGTCTCCCACATCGTGGCAGTTATCAGGGATGAGTCCGGCCGTTTTGTATCGGGCGAAGCGTATGGATTCACGCTTCCTGCCAGGATCCGTTCCCGGCCGGGAACATACCGTCCATGCGACTGATTTCAGGCGGACAGGACTCGTCGTCTTCGTGAATCAGATCCTGTCCATTGCACCATTAACTGTTCCTGACCGGCGTGTGTTGATCTCCTCCCGATCGGGTCCTGGGTGTTCCAACTGGATCCGGGGCCTGTTCCTGCTTCACGGAAGAATCATCTGTTCCCGGACTGACCCTGATATGGGATCGGATCGTGCGGACCTATGCAGGGGATTCTGCCCAGATGCGGGGAAACCTGGCCGTGCTGAAATGTACGGGGGTTCTGCCTGACGGAGAGAACCTGATGGTGTTTTCTCCTGCCATACCTGCCGGGGACACTCACCTTTGCTCACAGGAAGGTCAGTGCCCAATGGGTGGTCATTGACAAACTTCATATTTCGTCCCATGCATCACTCATGGAATGAATGGTATGGGAGAGGGAGGAAGGAAGCCGGTGAAAAGAAGGGGAAATGAGAACGGAGTGCCCCATATCAGCCCGGCAGGGAAAGAACTCCTCACGGAACTGGCCCGCGAGCACGGGACCCCCATCTTTGTCATCGACCACGAGAAGATCCGGAATAACTACAGGGAATTCCGGGAGCACCTGCCATTCGTGCAGGTATACTACGCGGTAAAGGCGAACTCCGACCCGGGCATCGTCAGGACTCTCTACGAGATCGGCTGCAGTTTCGATGTCGCATCGATGCCCGAGTTCATGATCGTGTACGAGAACATACGCGATATGCCTGACAAGGAACGCCAGGACTGGATCTGGGACAAGATCATCTATGCAAACACGATCAAGCCGATCGATACCCTCCAGGCCCTTGACAAGTACAAACCCCTGGTGACGTTCGACAACATAGAGGAGTTAAAGAAGATCCGTACCTATGCGCCTCACTCCGGTCTTGTCCTCCGCCTGCGTGTTCCCAATACCGGATCGATGGTAGAACTCTCCTCGAAGTTCGGGGCGGACCCGGGGGAGGCAGTCGACCTCATCGTTGCCGCCTTCGACCTTGGCCTCGTGGTGGAGGGCCTGAGTTTCCACGTAGGCAGCCAGTGTACCAACTTCGAGAACTACGTCCAGGCCCTCCAGCTGGCCGCAAGCATCATCGACGAGACCGAGACAAGGACGTGCAGGCAGATCAGGATCCTCGACATCGGTGGAGGTTTCCCGGTGAAATACCACCCCGAAGTCAGGTCGTTCCAGGTGCTGGCAAAGAAGCTGACTTCAGAGATCAGGCGGCTGTTCCCGCCCGACATGCAGATCCTTGCAGAACCGGGGAGGTTCCTCGTGGCCAATTCCTGCGTGGTCGTTGCGAAGGTCGTCGGGAAGGCGTTTCGGGACGGAAAGCCCTGCTACTACATCAACGACGGGGTATACCATACCTATTCGGGTCAGGTCTTCGATCACGTAAATTACCCGGTCCTTTCGTTCAAGGAGGGCGAGAAGCACATCTCCGCGGTATTCGGTCCTACCTGCGATGCGTTCGATACCATCACGCAGAGCGCAGAGCTCCCGGAGCTTGAGATCGGCGACCTAGTCTACTCGGAGAATATCGGTGCCTATTCTCATGCCTCTTCCACCTATTTCAACGGCTTCCCCCCCGCAAAGGTCGTGCACATCAACCGGTGACCCGAAGGAAGGGGGAAAAGCTGACTTTTTTCATCTCTTGCTCTTTGACCAGGGACGGGGCATTGCGGTTTCTGATAGTCCTGTCTTTTACCGGGACCGGTTGACCGCTCGTCTTCCCAGTTCATACCCCTGGTCAAGCACATCCTGCCTGTACTTGATCTCGCCCAGTTTCGTGACTCCCGGTGCGAGGACTTTTCCCACGAGTTCGATCCCGAGGTATGCAAGGCTCTTTTCGAAGAATGCAACAAGGAGATCGGCAGTGGCAGGGTCCTCCTCTTCGAACGGAACCGCAAGTATTGCGCTCTTGTCAGCGAGCAGGACCCTGTTCTCCGGGCAGTTGAAGTAGACGAATCGGTCGATGAACCCCTTCATCAAGGCGGTCGGCCCGTACCAGTACACCGGCGTCCCGAAGACGAGCACGTCGTTCTCCGCGATCATCCCGTAGAGATCGTTCATATCGTCGTCCTTGCTGCACGGGTTTCCCTTCCAGCACGCATGGCACCCGTCGCATTCGAGGATCTCCTGCCCGTCAAGGAAGAGTATACCCGTCTCCGCTCCTGCATCACGGGCTCCGTCAAGGATATTTTCGACAAGGAGGTGGGTATTGCCTCCCCTTCGCGGGCTGCCGACGATTCCCAGCACCTTCATTCTGTTTTCCATAATAATCCCCCAAAGAATGTCTTTTTAGTTTTTCATGTCCGCCTTTTCAGACCCTGTGGTGGGCCGGGAAGTAGATGGCGTCGGTGATTTGGTCGTAGAGGACGTTCTCGGTCAGGGTCTCATTGCCTGCGGCCGGATCGGTGTTCCGGTACGTCACCCTGTAGTGACCGGGGCTGACCTCTTCCCAGGCCCCGGAAAAGTTCGACCCGAGCGCCACTGCCCTGAACGAATGGTCCTGCCCGAACGTGTACCGCTCGACATATCCTTTCCCGTCCGCCCACTCCCACGTGCCGGTAATGTGTTCTTTTCCCTGGGTGGTGCAGCCTGATATGACCATGCAGGCCATGGCGATCAGGAAAACAACGGCAAGTCTCTTCATCAGTATACACATGAGGGTGAGGCGCCATCTCTTATCAGGATGTCAGTCTGGTTCGTCCTGGTGTATTCCGGATCGGATCGACTCCTGCTGTTGGATGCATTACGGACCATTCTCCATCTTCCGGAAGAGGAGAAACGCAAGGATTGCAGCAAGAACCACCAGTGCGGCGGCCGCCAGCCCGATGTAAAGGTTCGAGAGGATCAACCGGTAAATCAGCTCAGAGCCGAGCGCGAAGAGAAGACATTCCGTTGTTCCCCCGATACCGATGGCAAGGAGGATCTCGGCAGGCGAGAGTCCCATCATCACTCCCACTATCGTTGCCCCGACTCCGCCGGTTCCCTGGAACGGGAGCACCACGAAGAGAGCTACACCGGGAACCCTCCAGCGGGCCAGCCAGGGCCTTTTCTTCATAAACTCGTCACCCGAAGCGATAAACCGGGAGATCCACGGGCCGAGATAAGGGAGACGGCGGGCGATTCCCATGTTGAGCAGCATGAAGAGTCCGGTAAGCACGTCAAGCATGGACAGCGCGGCGACCATGAGCCACCAGGGTATTCCGAGTGCGATGCCCAGGGGGATAATCGACTCTTTGCCTGCGGGAGGGACGTAGTAGAGGATCATCAGCCCGCCGAGGATCCAGGCGCTCTCTTCAGGGACCAGGAGGAAGCTTCCCCAGAAGAAGCAGAACGCGATCGTAAAGGGGAGAAGCAGACGTGCCGCGAGGAAGAACGGCGGGATTTTTTCATCCCCGTAAAGGAATCCTTTCAGGTCCATGCTTCTAAAACCGTCCCGTTACCTCTCTCTTTGCGAGCATGACCTGCAGGGGATTTTTCCTTGCGGAACGAGAGACCAGATATAGTTCGCGCTCGTAACCTGCCGGACACTTACGTACCAAACGGAATCGTTGATTCCAAAGTATAAAAACAGGGCGCAAATACCCGGGCAACTCCCATGGAGGATTTTCTTAAAGGCCGGTCGCAGCCTGAACCGGCCGAATCATCCGGTGTCGCCGGATTGTCTTGAAAAAGCCTGGAAGCAAACTTTCTTTTTTTATCCGAATATCTTATCCATCGAAGAGAAGCAGTTTTTTCAGGGTTAATGTGGCAGGATCGCTCTGCACGAATAACATTCCCGTGTATACGGCGATACGAGGTCTCCGCATGAAGGGCAGGTAAACATTTTCATGTGATCGACCATCCACTGGTCGGGGCCCGAATTCGTGATTTCCCTTATGTTCTCCCGAAGGTCGATCCCGTACTTTTCGAGATACCTTTTCTCAAGGCCGCTCCTTATCCTGCAGGGAAACTCTGTACATCCGCCGCAATGCCGGAGGTTCCTCTCCCTGACGCATGTGCGGATCCTGCACCTGAACTTTGAGGTCCTGGGCTGGTCCCGGATATCAGAGTTGCATCCCCTGCAGCGCCCCAGGCGATAGCAGGGGGCGAGGGCGCAGCAGACTCCGCACATTCCGAACGCATCCGGAAACGATTCTTCTTCCATGTCAATTCAGGAGTATCATGGAAAGGAGATGAATTTTTGGAATCTCCATTGCAGGTCGCCTCCATGGTCTCCGTGATCCCGGGTTCCTTTTCGTTTGAACGCAGGTTATATGGAGAACACGGTGCGTGGATCGATGAGACTGCCGCGATCATGTGCCTGCCGGAAAAACCAGTATATATCGTCCCGCTCCCACTGTTACCTTAGGAATACGCAGGCTTATGGATGAAAAAATCGGGATCATTCAGGCATATGTGAAGACTGTTCTCCGGGAACCGGGTTCGCACGGGCCGGACCATACATTCCGGGTTCTCCGTATGTGCGAGCGTATCGGGCGGGATGAGGGAGCGGACATGAACATTCTCCTTCCTGCCGCACTTCTCCACGATATCGCGCGGCCGGCCGAGAAAGAGCGCGGGATTCCGCACGAGGAGGAGGGAGCGAGAATGGCGGAAGAATTTCTCACATCGATTTTCTTCGATAAGGATCTCATCCCCGGGATTACCCAAGCGATACGAACCCACCGGTACCGTTCGGACAGGGTTCCGGAGACTCTGGAGGCAAAAATCCTCTCGGATGCCGACAAGCTGGATGCCATGGGCGCAATCGGGATCGCCCGGACATTCCTCCGGGCTGGTGAACACGGGGGTGAGATCACCGATGCGGCAGGCCATATTGTGGAAAAACTGCTGAAGCTGAAGGAACGAATGCACACGGAAAGTGCCGCCAGGATCGCCGTGAGAAGACATGGATATCTTGCCGGGTTCCTGGAGGAGCTTGCAAACGAGATGGATGCTGCCGGAATATAAAGCGCTCCCTTGACGGCGGTAGGATCGTTTAGAAATAGGGAATTACCGGCCCCTTTTAAATCGGAGGAATATCTGTTCGCTGGGCTGGTATCAGGGATTGGGAAAGGGGGTGTGATTTTCTTTTTACCTATACGCCTGCCTCCTTTACTTCCGGGTAGAGGACATCCCCGAATCCGGGGAGGGGGACCGTGGCGATGGTCGTGTTGATATTGTCAAGCGGGTTTGCCTTGATCTGCTTAGTCGACATGGTGTAAAGGACATTACCGATGTAGAGAGACCGCTTCACCTCGGAATTCGAGCTCCCGTAATAGTAGTACCCGCTGTCGCCTGCCCCGTGCTGGACCGTCCCTTTGAGGGCGAACCCGGACTCCGGAGTGAGACCGAATACGTACGCACCATACCATACCTGCTGCCTGTTGCCGTAGTAATCGCCTTTCACCACCTGGTCCATGGACACCGCACGTATGGGGATCACGAGGAGGTTCTTGTTCCGGTCGAAGAGGAAGGCGTGGTGGTCGTTGAGTGCTGCCGAGTCGGATCCTGCATCCCCTATCTGTACTTTGTCGATCTGCTTCGGGTTTTCAACGTCGGAGACATCGAAGAGGGCGAGCTTCACCCCGGAGGTCGACACCCCGCCCCATTCGTTCGAGGAGGTCTCCTTGCCAATGCCGATGATGTGGTTCGCGTCGTAGGGGTGCAGGTAATCTGAGTACCCGGGGATCTTCAGCTTCCCGAGTATTTTCGGATTTTCAGGGGTCGAGAGGTCGATCACGAAGAACGGGTCGATCCTGCGGAAAGTCACCATGTAGAGGCGGTCCCCGATGAACCGTGTCGAGTAGATAGTCTCCTGCTCGGCGATATGGGTCAGGGTCCCGACTGTCTTCATCCCGCTGTCAAGGACGAAGACATTGTTATAGGTGTATTGGCCGGAACGGGTATAGACGCTTGAAGTCGTTGCGACCCGGAGGTTATTATTGTACTCATCCATCGAGAACTGGTTGTGCAGGACACCCGGGACTTCACCCTTCGCTGCATACTTGATCGTGCCGCCGCTGATCCCAATCTTGTGGATGACGGTCGAGGTCTGGTCCGCTTCCTGTCTCTGGATCACGTCCTGTTCCCCGGTCCTGAGGTCCGAGATGATCGAAGCCCGCTCCTCCCCGGAGAGAGTGTTGAAGTCCTTCCGGACCGGGGAGGAAACGGTCGACACACCTGAGGAACTGCCCGAACCAACGCTCACGACTGCCGGCTCGATGCCCCCGCGCATCGGGTAGACGATCGGGTGATAGCGCTGGTAGCTGACATAGATCGCGTCCGTCGATACATAGAGGAGGTCTCCTGTGCCGAGCAGGTAGGTCTGGGCATCCAGCTCGTTCCCTGACTTTGCATCGAATGAAGTGATCGTCGTGAACATATACTGGGATTCATGGTTGTCGAAGTAATACACGTCAGGCTGGATGACCGTCCTGGTGCCTTCCCTCAGCACAGGGATGACGATGTGATCGTTGTAGTAGGGGTAGACCTGCTCGCGGGTGACCATGTACACCACCGTGCCGATCATCCGGGCGTCGATGTAATTCCCGTCGATCGTGTAGTCCTTCATCTCGACCGGATTTTTCCTGTCGCTGATGTCATAGATGACCGCATGGGTGGTAGTCGAACCGGTGCGGGGAGGGACCGGCATGATCTTCCGCATCCCGTCCACTCCGACCACTGTATCAGCAGGGATGTCCTCCCGGACACCCCATCCGGTGGTGAAGATCACGAGCCTGTCACCGGTGACGAAGAGGTCCTTCGGCGTGTCCCCGATCTCCGTCTCGGAGACAACCGAGGCAGTTTCCGCCGGGTATGCATCGACGATGGCGAGGGTCGAGCCTGATATCGTGTAGATATACCTGGCATCGTTCTTCACGATGTCGGGCTCGTCAACGCCGGCGACCTGCACGTTGGTCTGCGAGTAGTCTCCGTCAGCGCCCCCCCCAAGTGCGGGTGCAGCTGCGGGGATCGCCATACTGTCCTTTGCAGACTCCTGGCTTGTCCCGCGCGGGATACCCATGGGGACCGCTCCCGAACCCCAGCTGCCCGTGTATCCGTTCTGCTGCTCCGATGCCATGGATTCCCGGATGTACTGCTCGACCTCCGAGGTCGAGTTGAACTTCTTCAGGTCCGTTGTCACGGGCGTGAAGACCGGGGTGCTCATGCAACCTGCGATGAGGATTGCGACGAGCAGGAGGGTGGCAAGCCCTGTAAGGATGAGGCCTTTTCTCGACATATCAGTACGGAGAGTATTACGGGCCGAGCTCATGAATCTGGCGTTAACTGCGAAAAATTTCGTCGCGTAGCGCCAGGAACCCGGACCGCTCGCGGGAAACGAAACCAGGGAAGTCATGATATCCCCTTCGCAGACAGGTCTGCTCCTTAACAATGCCGCCCGTTCCAGGACGGAACAGGTATGCGGGTAAAAAAAGATAATTACGGATTTCGCTTCAGCGTGTCGATCGCGACGGTAAACGGGGTTCCGTCCTTCGAGTAGACGATCTCGATCTCGTCCTTCGAGAGGATAGTCCCGGTGCTGTACCCCACCTCCTCGGCCAGGCGGATCGTCCTTCCGTCCCTGTCGATCACCCCGGCAAATTCCTTTGCCGGGTGGTTCCCGATGGGAGGGACGAAATCGATCATTCCTGAGAATATCCGGTCCTTCTGTTCTTTCACCGTCATGACCATGATCGAGCCTGAGTAATTCGTGTAGCCTGGTCCCTGGTCGTACCCGGTCATCGGGCCCGACCAGTTCCCGACGAGATTCGGGAATGGCGGGAGCGGGGGAGTATCAGGTGTGGTGACCGAGGTACACCCGCAGAGCGCGACGGCAGCCAGGAGAATGGCAGTCAGGACAAGCAGTCTCATACCAGGAATTATTGATCTCTTTGCGGATTAATCCTGCAGACCCGGCCGGAGAACAGGTGCCATTCTGTTTCGCGGGAATTTACCGGATTTGTGGGAATCCTGACTGGTGCCTGTTGATTAGAGAATTGCCGGATTCCACGGGTCCTGATACCGGGGTTTGATAGTGTGGAT
>JAJRBP010000312.1 GCA_028679405.1 Methanoregulaceae archaeon
TGGTTGTAACTTCATCTTTCCAGCGAGTCGAAAGGTTCCACCGCTCATTGCCATCGTACGCACCGACCGCGTACAACTTGCCATCGTAACTTCCGAAATAGATCGTACCGTTCGCAACAGCCGGGCTGCACCTCACTTCATCTCCAGTGGTGAAGGTCCAGGCCTCAGTGCCGTCATCTGCCCTCACCGCATAGACCTTGTTGTCATAACAGCCCACATAGACAAGGCCGTCTGCGACTGCAGGGCTCGACTTGATGGGCCCCCCCGCGGTGAAGCTCCAGCGCCTGGTGCCATTTGCCGTCCAGACCGCATAGAGCTTGCTGTCCCAGCTCCCGAAGTAGACGACACCGCCCGAAACCGCGGGGCTTGATTCCACGTGGAGTCCTGTGGTAAAGTTCCAGAACTCGGTCCCGTTCGATATATGGACGGCACGGAGTTTCTTATCCTTGCTACCGAAGTAAACGATGCCATTCACGACCGCCGGGCTTGAGCTGATGGAATCTCCCGTCGTGAAAGCCCAGCGCTGGATATTGTTCGGAAGCACGCCCCCGCCGTTGTAGACCCCGGAATTCCCAAGGTCTGCATGAAATTTCCATCCTGGGGCGGCGGCAACGGTTCCTATGATGAGAGCCCCGGTAAGAAGAAGGATACAGAGCCCCGCACTACCGGAAAAAAGTCGTCTCCCCTGACCCGGACCCGTCGCCTCCCTGAATGTTGCTTTTGCTCCCCTTCCCTTGACGGGAAGCGGGCTAACGTGTAGACTGGATATGTCTGCCAAATACATGCACCACGCCCTGCCACCGGGGAAAACGGAAAAAATCAGTAACCCCGGAAACCAGTAAAGAAATAGTAACGAATCCCGGAGAGATATTTATTGCGATCTTTTATCGCAATGAAATGGCCTGATTATCAAAATATGGCGTATCCGGTTGAATATTACCTCGTTCAGGAGCCCCACATTGACATCAGCAGAGGCCCACTGTGAACCTTTTTCCTGCCAGTTCCCATAAAAATCACGGGATAATTCCACGCCTGTCCGAAAGTCCCTTTTTCAGGGGGGCACTACTCCTGTCCTGGAAATGAGGGGACTTCCCCGATACTCTCAAAAATTCCTTGTGTGGAGAATTTTTTTTCTCATTCCCCGGGCCGTGGGATGGCAGGCACGTCCTGACGCCGCCAGACCTCCACCTCATGATCATAGTGGCGGGAAAGGTTCTCGAATGATTTCACATACCCGAATGCCCCGAGGATGTGCTGCATGATGTGAGACGGTTTCACGATGCGGACATCATATCCTTCACCTATCCAGCGCCGGAGAAGTTTCTGTGTGTTCCCTTCATTTTTACACCTGGATATGATGTAATAGAGATACAGGCGCGAATCCTGGTAGATTTCCAGCCAGCCGGAGAACAGGTCTTCTGTAAAACCGAGAATATCTCCGTCCGTAGTCCCGGTTTCAATTCGCCTCGGTAGCACTTCCTCGATTTCCAGGTGTAACACGGTAGTATCCAGATGCAGGACAAATGAAAAAAGGTATCGATGCTACTCTGCCGGCCCGAATAAATTCCCTTGTGACAGGCTTTCGTTCCCGACCAAAGGACAGTCCAAAAAACGGGAATTAAAGGATTTCCGGGGTCCACGCGCCCATGACGACCTCGGTTATACCTGGGCTGCCCTGCAGCCACCGGTCTTCCGGATACCTGACTGGTCACTTTTCAGGGATAATTTTTTTCCTCTCCCCTCCCCGCCCAGGGTGTGCTCTGCCAGAGAAGGAGGAGCCATTTATTCTCTCGTTTCACGTAATGCGCCGCGACATGGAATATCCCCGAGATCCTCCGCTCCTTTACTGTCATGTCCTTGCTCGCCCGGTAGGTAAGGATTGCAGTCCCGGGGGATGCGGAAATGAGTCGGGGTTCTGAAATCGCAAAATCATGCAGCGTCAGCGTGGGGAAAAGCGAGACAAAGATGTCTTTTTTTCCATAACGTCCCATCACGTTTATCTCCACGAACTCCGGGGCCAGGAGGACCTCGAGGGCCTGCCGGTTCCTCTCAGTCCATGCCCTTGCCCGTGCCTGTTCATGGGCGAGAAGTATCCTCTCGATATACCCCGGGTCTTCTGACGCCGTAGCGGAAGGTTCCATGGAATTACGGTAGGGACACCGGATGATAAACTATTCCACGGAATGATAAATAACCCGGATACCCGGATATCCTCGAAGAATACAGATAATCCTGCCTCACATTGTGTCACCGTCATGCATGATTCGTGCAGGTCTCCTGACCAGGTGCAGGAACATCACATAACAAAAAATGCTTTCAGGATTGTACCGTTACTACCGTCGGGATTCCTTACCGCCACGTCCCAGAGCCCACGCGCCGTGTTTACCGGGATTGAGATCCTGCACCGTATCCTTCCGCCTGATACGACTTGTACCGCAGAGGCAGCAACTGGTGACTCCCCCCGTTTCGAGAGGGTCACCTGGGCTCCGGGCGTGAAGCACGCGCCCGCGAGATTCCATATCGCTGTTGTTGTTCCGGATCTCCCATAGCTGGGAGAGATCCCAGCTACACTCGGATTCGAGTGTGTGGACGGCCCTGCCCTAATCTTCCAGGCATGTATCAGCGGCCGGTCCCCATCGCCCCTGAACTCTGCGATATACAGAATCCTACGACCGGGATCGAAGGCTGCGCCGCCGATGCGGCGTTTTTCTTTGGCCCAGGATACGTCATAGAGATGCCTGTCGATGACCAGCTCGGCATACGGCTGGGGTTGGCAGGGTTGTATCTTCCTGCTGGCTGCTGCGGCGAGATCGGCAGGATCATAGAACGCGATAGCGGTGACAAATCCGCTCGCCCACCAGCCCCGGTCGTCGTTCGGGGGAGGAGGGATCGGGGGATATGGAGGGTTGTCAGGCCAGACGATCCCGTTGGAAAATCCGTACCACCATCTGCCCCTCCCTTTGGTCCCCACAAAGGCCACCGCTGACCGGTTCCCCGAAGAGAGCCACGTTCCGCCTGACCACTCGTCCGCATTGGTGAACCCGGCCATAACCCTGCGGCTCCCCTCGTAGCCCTTCTCGTACATGAGGAGCGGGACGATTTTACGGAGAGTCGCCCCCCGTTGCGGGGGATTTCCTTCAAGCCACGGACCTATCGCAAGGAGTGCCGGTCCGCTCCCCCCGAGACTCCCATCGCGGAACCGGCCCGTGACAAGTGAGAGGCCCCCCGTATGGGCATCTGCCCAGGCATCGGGGAGAGAGAAGAGGTAGTCGCTGGTGACGAAATTCGGATAGTTCCCGATCCTCCATGGACCTTTTGTCCTGGGAACTGAGAGGACTGTTTCGCTCCACGCATGGGAACAGGCCTGTTCGAACTGCATGTGCTCCCCCCAGACGATATAGATCTTGGGCGACTTCTGACTCCCCCTGGCCGGGATGTATTCGAGGTCCATGTGGAGCGGAGCCCCGTCTTCCGAAGGGGCGAATACCCCCGACGTGATGGACGTGAACGGCTGTAAGAATCCGGCAGTGTTCAAAAGAGAAGGAACCTTCTCAGGGGATTTTTTCGGGACAGGGATCGATATCTCACAAACCTCGTTCCTTGTATCATGTCCCACCCCGAAAAGCGAGCCTGGATACCCATCATCCGGCCCGGCCGAATCACCTGCCGGGCAGTAAGCGAGCCCACCACCCCCATAGTTCCACCCGTACTCCTCGCCTGCACCCTGTGGCACCCGGAATGCACCGATATATCGGAGATCCTCCGGCCAGATCAGTGTCGCAGGGTCATGTGCCGCATTTATCCCCGGGACAAAGACGGGAGTGAGAAGGAGAAGTGCAACGAAGAGAGCCCCTGGAATTCCCTCTCTCAGGTACCTGCCGGTTATCATGGCATTCGCTCCTGTCGGCTCTCGATCTCCAATGAACACCCTTCACTAAAAGTCTTTTCCACCTCCTGGTGTATCAACAGGTGAAGGGACATGGTAAATTTCCCCGACCTGATCCTCACCGTTTCGAATGCAATTTATCCTCCCGGGTGCATATCCCACATTAACCGGGAATATTCGTGGCTGGATCCATGTTCGAGAAGTACGACCTGACCAGGACCGTGGACGATAAATCCTACGGGAAAACAATCGCCCCGCTCCAGGAGCGTCTCGGAGTCCTGCAGCGCGAGCTCTGGGACCGGAAGATTCCGGTAATCATCGCCATCGAAGGGTGGAATGCA
>JAJRBP010000020.1 GCA_028679405.1 Methanoregulaceae archaeon
CCGAATGGCGCAGGTAAGACCACCCTCCTGAACATCATATCAGGGATCTCCAGACCAACGAGCGGTGGAATCACCTTCTTTGGGGAACGCCTGACCGGGAAGAGTCCCGATCAGATCTGCAAGAGGGGCATCACAAAGACCTTCCAGCTCGTCCAGCTCTTCCCTGAAATGAGTGCGAGGGAGTGCGTGATGGTGGGGGTGCTCTTCGGGAACCACAGTTCCCCTCGGATGGAGGAAGCCCGCAGGGAAGCCGACCGGCTTCTCGAGTTCGTGGGATTCCCTGCCGAGAAAGGGGATACCCTTGTCAGGGATCTCAACGTCGTCGAACTCAAGAGGGTGGAGCTTGCAAGGGCCCTTGCATCTCATCCAAAACTCCTCCTGCTCGATGAACTGACGACAGGACTTACCCCTAAAGTGAGTGACGATGCGATCGAGCTGATCAGGAAGATCCGCGACTCCGGGACCTCCATCCTCATCATCGAGCACGTGATGCGTGTCATCATGGGGGTCTCTCAAAGGATCGTTGTCCTCGACCACGGGGAGAAGATCGCGGAAGGATTCCCGTCCGAGGTAATCAACAACCAGCGTGTGATCGAGACATACCTGGGAGAGATGTGCGCTATCTGAGTGATTACCCATGCTCGAGATCCGAAACCTCCAGGTCTTCCGCGGAAACCTCCAGATATTATGGGACCTGAACCTCGAGATCCGGAAGGGGGAACTCGTCACCCTGATAGGGCCGAACGGAGCAGGCAAGACCACACTCGTCGAGACGATCTTCGGACTGAATCCCCGTGCATCCGGAAGCGTCGAATTCTGCGGCCAGAGCATCGTCGGGATGGCCCCACACCGGATCTTCAAAAATGGCCTGGCACTCGTCCCGGAAAAGAGGGAGATCTTCCCGAAGATGTCCGTTCTCGAGAACCTGAGGCTGGGTGCCGGAGACCGGGAAGACTGGGAGAAAGACCTCGATCATATCCACGTTCTCTTCCCTGTCTTGAAGGAAAGAGAGGCACAGCTTGCAGGTACTTTGAGCGGAGGAGAGCAGCAGATGGTT
This sequence comes from Methanoregulaceae archaeon, assembly GCA_028679405.1. Lineage (GTDB taxonomy): Archaea > Halobacteriota > Methanomicrobia > Methanomicrobiales > Methanospirillaceae > JAJRBP01. The sequence goes on from JAJRBP010000020.1 coordinate 1,058, forward strand.
GCCATAGGCAGGGCACTTATGTCGCATCCCAAACTCCTCGTGCTTGATGAACCCTCAACCGGGCTCTCGCCTCTCCTGGTGGCGCAGGTGTTCCGGTCCCTCGAGCACCTGGGCTACGAGGGGATGACGATTCTTCTCCTCGAACAGAATGTCCGGCACGCGCTTGAACTCTGCAATCGCGGATACGTGCTGGAGAACGGAAGGATTATTCTCGAGGGAGAAGCCAAGAAGCTCCTGCACCATGAGCATGTCCAGCGGGCATACCTGGGAATCTGAAATTTAAGGAAGATTTTAAGCAGATCCCTTGTTTCCTTCCAACAGGGGTACCTCTTTTTCATATTCCCTCCCCGGCGATCCGGTCATAAGATGGGAAATATTATGCCTGGTTTCTGAGTTTCTTATTCCCCCGCCTCTTCCACCAGCCTGCCAGTTTATCGGGGAGAGAGACCAGTCCTTTTGGAAGGAAGATTACCGAGAGGATCAGGATTGCTCCGATGATGATATACCTCTCGTAGGTCAGGCCGAATATTTTTAACCCGTCCCAGAGGACAGTCAGCACGACCGTTCCGACAACAGGGCCTGCAATCGTCCCGAGGCCCCCGAGAATGGAATAGATGATCGGCCAGAACGAGATATCGATTCCATAAATCTCGGGGGTGATGTATCCAAAATAGTGGATTTCAAGTGCGCCTGCAATCCCCGCGAGACCTGCACTGATCGCAAACGCCAGGAGCTTGTATCGCACCGGATCGACGCCCGAAACCCGGGCTTCGATCTCGTTTTCCCTGATCGCCAGGAATGCCATCCCGATTTTTGACTTAAATATAAGGTAGATAAGAAGGATTACCCCGATGGTGAGGGCGAGGATGGAATAGTATTCTATGAGGATGTATCCGGGAACCTGGCTGCTCACGAGGCGGGGGGACGCGATGCCATCCCAGCCGCCGGTGATGGACGCTAGGAAACTCACCGTAATCGCCTGGACGATGATTGCAAACCCGAACGTGACCATCGCGAGGAACCACTCTTTTAGCCGTACGCAGGTGAGACCTATCAGGACTCCTATCCCTGCTGCGAAAGCCCCGCCTAAGAAGATCGTGATATAGGGCGAGAGGCCGCTCTGGATCGCAATCAGGGTCGATGCATACCCTCCGATTCCAAAGAAGGCTGCATGACCAAGGGATCCCTGGCCCGAGTATGCAAGGAGGTTCCAGGACGAGGAGAAGATGATGAAGATCAGCATCAGGATCAGGACATTCAGAAGGTAGAGGTTCGTCCCTGATACGAACGGCACTGCTGCGGCTACCCCTATCACCAGGAGAGAGAGATACCTGATCAGCCGTTCCCGGTCCATTTATTCACCCGACTCTCCGAATAGTCCCGTGGGCCGTACAACAAGCACTACGATCAGGATGATAAATGAGACCGCATCCTTCCAGATGCCTCCCAGGAGGAATGCTGCGCCGTTCTCCGCCACCCCGTAGATCAGCCCCCCGATGATCGCGCCGGGGATGCTCCCGAGACCCCCGAGAATGATGATGGCAAAAGCCTTTACCGCGGGAATTGAGCCCATGTACGGATTGAACACCTGCCCGCTTACGACCCAGAGGGTTCCGGCCGCAGCCGCCAGTGCGCACCCGATCGAGAAAGAAAAGACATCCATCCTTTCCACGTCGATCCCTACCAGCATCGCACCTTTCCGGTTCTGGGAGGTAGCTCTCATCGCCCTTCCTGTGCGGGATCTCTTGAGGAACAGGTGAAGACCTGTAAGGATGATCGCCGTGACGACCATGATGATGATGTAATCCAGGGGGACGTTCAACGGCCCGATGGGGATCGAGATTGATGCGTAAGGGCTTTGGATGCTCTGCCATTCGTCTGTCCAGATCAGGGCTGCAAGGTTCTGGAAGAGGTAGATGAGGCCCAGGGAAAGGAATATCTCGTTCAGTTTTCCGGTACCGAGGATCGGCCTGAAACAGAATCGTTCCACTGCAGCTCCGATCGCGACGAGAACCACCATGGAAAAGAGGATGATTACATAGGGATTGAGTCCGGTGAGCGCAAACACGGTCGCGGTGACATAAGCCCCCACCATGAGGAACTCCCCGTGGGCAAAGTTCACGATCTTCATGACACCGAAGATCAGGTTCAGGCCAGTGGCAAGGAGGATGTAGATGCACCCTGCGTATAGACCCCAGAACAGGATCTGTAAAAATATCTCGAGCTCCCCCACTACGCATCCTTCCTCTAATGATTATCAAGCTGTAAAGAAATTTATAGTTGAGTTATGCGCTGCCAGGCTTATACCAGTCGGGCAGTACAAAGGATGTTTCTTTCAGGGCATCCGGCCAGACGATCACGGGTCTGCACTCGCTCACGGCCGGATCCCAGATGAGCTGCTCCATGTACAGGTTGAACTGGCTCTCCCGGAAGTCCTTCGAGAACGAGATGGTCCCGTCGGCCATCGCTTCGACCATCTGAGGCATGGAGAGGGTTCCGAGTGCCTGTTTTACGGCGGTTTTATCAAGGGTCCCTGCGTTCTCACTCGCCTTTGCTGCGATGTAGATTCCTTCGTAGGTCGAGGCTCCCATCATGTCGGGGAAGGCTCCCCACTTGTCCTTGAACTTGTTCTTGAACGCCATGGCAGCATCTGCAATCGGGCCTTTGGGGGCCGTATAAGGCGAGAACCTGCTCTCGATGATGGAGTACTCGCCGTAGTTACCTATGCCCTTGTAGTACTCGGGTGCGTCGTTGTTCTCGGGCACGAGGAAGATCGTGTCAAGCTGCACATCCCTGCGTGCCTGGGGAAGCATCTGGGCCATCTCGTTCGGGAATGCAACCGCGTACACTGCATCCGGGTTGGATGACTTGATGGAGGTCAGCACAGTCCGGAAATCGGACTCTCCCATCTTGTAGCTCTGCTGGCTGACAATCTCCACCTTCAGCTTGTCTTTAGTGATGGTGTTATTCACCGCAGACAGCCCGCCCTTGCCGAAGGGGCTGTCCTGGTAAATGATTGCGAGGCGCAGGTTCCTGTCTTCGGAGAAGCCGTACTTGGTATTGATCGCCGGACGAATCACCTGATCGATGAACCAGGTGGTGTACTGGCCGTAGGAGTCCGTCGTCGGGCAGTGATGGAATATGTAACTGGTATCAATATCCGTCCGGTGAGTGATGATCGGGCTCGACGCTCCGGTCACGATGAATGGCACTTTATGATCTGCAACAATCTGCTCGTATGTCGATGTCACCGCACTTGAATAGCCTCCGACAAGGATATCCACCTTGTCATC
>JAJRBP010000285.1 GCA_028679405.1 Methanoregulaceae archaeon
CAGGTCGGCGTTCCTCTTCGCGGCGAAGATCAGGTGGTCGAGGCCTTCTGCGTAAGCATCACCGTCCCCTGCGCAGCAGATCACCTTCAGGTCCGGGTTTGCCAGCTTGATCCCGGTGGCAGCCGGAAGCGTCCTCCCGTGAATCGAGTAAAAACTGTTCACCGAGAGGTAATCAGCCATCTTCGCATGGCACCCGATCCCGGTGACAAGGACCACACGGTCGAGGGGGAAGTTCTCCTTCTCGAGCCCTTCAAGGACAGCCTTGAGCGTGAACTGGAGGGAGAAGTTTCCGCATCCCGGACACCATGTGTTCTGGGCACTCGTGATCAGCTGCCTTGTCATGAGATCGCCCTCCGGACCCGTTCGTCGAGTTCCTCCACAGTAAACGGACGGCCGTCGTACCGGAGCACTGTCCCGGAAACGTCGAACCCGTACCTCCTGACGAGCATCGAGAGCTGGGAAAGGGAGTTCTCTTCGACCGCAATAAGACGGTCGATTCCCTGGATCGCATCTTCAAACCGGTCGACGGGGAACGGCTCCATCACGATCGGTCTCACGAGGGCAAGCCCGAGGTTCCCGGCGACCTCCGCGCATACTCCCCCGGTGGAGCCCCAGCAGAGAAGCGCGGTCTTTGCACCTGTCTTTCCCCTCCGGGCCACGGCCGGGAGGCCGGCCACGTCAGACGCGAGACCCTGTAATTTCTTCTTTCTTTTTTCCGTCATCCGCTCCACCATGCCGGGATCCTCCGTGGAAATCCCCGATTCGTCGTGGGCATAGCTGTTGACCTTGACTACCGCATCCGCGGCCCCGGGGAAAAGGAGAGGCGAAATCCCGCCGGGAGTGTCCTCGTATCGCCTGTACGGGACGACCGGTTCCCCCTCCGGCACCGGGATATCAGGGGGTTTTGCTGCCGATATATCGAAACTGTAACTCCCCTCGCAGAGGGTCTTGTCGCAGAGGAGGATTGCCGGGACCTGGTACTTCCAGGCTACCCTGACCGCAACAGATGCCCATGCAAATGCCTCTTCCGTATCCCCCGGGGCCACCACGAATCTCGGGAACTCTCCCTGGCCTGCATGAAGTGCGAAATGAAGGTCTGACTGCGCGGTATAGGTGGGAAGCCCTGTACTTGGCCCGGTCCGCTGCCCGAGCACGATAACCACGGGCAGTTCGGCCTGGCCGGAAAAACTCAGGCCCTCGGTCATCAGGCAGAACCCGCCACCAGATGTTCCCACCGCGGTCTTCTTCCCGGAGTACGCAAAACCGAGCGCCATCAGGATGACGGCTATCTCGTTCTCGGGGTGGATAACGAAAAGACCTGTCTCCGGCGAGACTTCCGCAAGAAAATGGAGGAGGTTCGATGTCGGCGTCATGGGGTACGCCACGAATGCATCGAGTCCGGCATGCAGAAGGCCAAGCCCGATCGCCTCGTTCCCGGTTACCACCGGGAGAGGCGACTGAGCCAGACCAGGGATCTCACGCTTCACCCCGGCCATATCGAAGGCACGACGGGCGACTGCCAGGTTCTTGTCTGTCCCCTTCGGGAAATGGGCGCGGAAGACCTGTTCCACGATCTCCCACCCGATACCCGACGCCCGGGCAAACGCACCGATGATACACGAATTTCCCATGATCGGAGGGGCATTCTCCGCTGACAGGATCTCCCTGACCTTCACACCGGTTCCGTCAGTCTTCACATTGTCCGCGTCATATATGACGACCGTCCCGGAGTGCGTCCTTCCCTCGTGGAACCGGATAGTGTCCTGGTTCAGGGCGAGGATGAAGTCCACCCCTGTCCTGTGGGCACCGATCTTCCCTTCAGACGCGCGAACGATGGCAAAATTATGGCCTCCCTTAATAAGGGACGGGTAATCGAAATACATATACATCCGGTACCCAAGCCGGTTGAGAAGATGGGCGACGGTGAGACCGGCACTGTTGATGCCGTCGCCTGCCTTTCCTCCCACCAGTACAGAGACGTCGTTCACGGGAATCCACTTCTCCACGCACCTGATACCCCACCTAGATGATATAGGTTATGGGACTCTTCGACCAAAATTTAAAAAAAAAACGGCCGGACTGTAACAGGCCGGCCAAGGCCTGGGAGCTTCTTGGAAGATTTCAGAGGTTCTTCGTGATCCAGGGGAGGACTGCATCGATCTTCTGGCGCAGCGGTGCCGGGTTGTGGTCCACCCCGGCCTCGATCATCTCGCACGGGAACGGGATCGACGAGAGCACCTCGTCGTGATGCTCGCCGAATACCACCGCGATCATACTCGCTTTCGAGATCGCCTGCACCGTCGCCCCGTAGGTGATCCCCGCATCATTATGTATGAACACGAAACAGAGACGGAAATCCCTGGTTCCATCCGCAATCTCCCCCACGCACCTGTCGAGGTCGATCACTTCCCCGGTGTAGTGCCGGTCCGGGTCGGATACCTCGACGAGCATCCTCGCGGCCCTGTTCCCGGCGATTACCGGGACTATCCCGAGTTTCCGCAGTCTGCTCACCAGGTACAGGGCGATCGCGGTCTGCACCGGGACCTGCGGACACCCGAGCACGAGGAGCGCACCCCTGAGTGGATCTGGCGCCATCGATTGAGATCTATACCGTTCCTCCTATTTGAGGAGTCGTTATACCTTCCGCCCGGACCCGATGCCCGTCACTCTCCAGGGATTGCTGTAGATGGTGAACCTGTCGTTCCGCGAGAAACAGATGAGGGTGATCCCGGCGGCTTCTGCAGCAGCGATGCCGCGATCGGTCGTGGCGGCCCGGGAGATCACGACAGGTATGCCGGCACGGGCCGCTTTCACGACCATTCCCGCGGGCTGGCGCCCGGTGCACCCGAGGACACATCCCGGGAGGTCGATGCCCGCGAGTACCGCGGTCCCGACCACCTTGTCGACGGTATTGTGACGCCCTACGTCAGCACTCTTCGCTATCAGTTCACCGTCCCTGAAAAGAACAGAGCAGTGCACCCCCCCGGTCTGGCGCCATAGTTCAGACTCGACATGGCGGGTGACGAAGGTGACATCCTCACGGGAGATAGTAAGACCGGAGTCCACCCTGCCGGAAGGGGTTTCCACGCTGACCCCGCCCGATGTCCCGATCTCGCAGCCGCCTCCCTGCATTGAACTGCACTCAACGAAGATCTCTTCGCCCCGGACCGTGACCTCGTCGACTTTTGGGGAAATTCCCTCGCATATCACGAACCCGGCACCGAGCTCCCTGAGCTGGTCCAGCGTCGCGATCATGTCGCAGAAATACTTCCCGTTGACGTTGAGCCGGAGCCGGTACTCCCGTGCGACCAGGTCCTCGACCTCCTCGGTCCCGTCCTGCCCGACCCGGATCCCCTTCGCGTGGGAGAAACTCATACCGCAGTTTCCTCCCCGACCCATTCGAGATACGCCGGGTATCCCCCGTCTACGGGAAGGACGATGACCTCGGGGATCTCGTAGGTGTGAAGCCTTTTTACCTCGGCGGTCAGGGCAGGGACCAGTTGTTTCCTGGTTTTTACGATCATCAGTTCCTCCGCCTCCTCCTGGATATCCCCCTTCCAGCGGAATACGGACTGCACCGGAAGGATGTTCACGCATGCAGCCAGTCTCTTTTCGACAACACTTTTCGCGATCGGTCCTGCGCCACCCGGTGGAGCTGTCGAGAATAGTACGACGATATCGTTCTCTCCGCTCATGTTATCCACCAAGAATAGGGGCAGAGGGGGGGCATAACTGTTCCGGACCAGAGGGTTCCTGTCTCCTGATCGGCCCTGTCCGGTCTGCCGGCCTCCATCCGTATCCCCTGCCGTACCAGCTTAATGACCGTTGGAGGCGTATATTTCTCCTGACTATGTACGCGAACCGGATGAGCCAGCTCCCCCCGTACCTCTTTGCCAGGATAGACGAGATGAAGGCAAGGAAGATCCAGAGCGGTGTCGATGTCATCGACCTCGGGGTGGGCGACCCCGATCTTCCCACCCCGGCCCACATCGTTGAGTCCCTGTGCGAATCGGCGCGGCTGACAGAGAATCACCACTACCCGAGCTATGCAGGAATGCCCGGGTTCCGGAAGGCGGTTGCAGACTGGTACAGAAACAGGTTCGGTGTCGTCTCAGACCCGGGAAAGGAGGTCCTTGCGCTGATGGGGTCGAAGGACGGCATCGCTCATATCGGGGAAGCATTCGTCAACCCAGGAGATTATGTGCTCGCTGCGAGCCCGGGATACCCGGTATACCGGACAGGCACGCTCTTTGCGGAGGGCAGGGTCCACGAGATGCCACTTACGGCGGAGAACTCGTTCATCCCGCTTCTCGAGGATATCCCGAAAGAAGTCGCCAGGAAGTCAAAGCTCCTCTTCTTCAATTACCCGAATAATCCCACATCCGCGGTGGTCACTTCCGGTTTTTTCGAGGAAGTCGTCGATTTCTGCCGTGAATACGATATTGTCGCCGTCCATGACAACCCCTATTCCGAGATCGCGTTCGACGGGTACAGGGCCCCCTCGTTCCTCTCCACCGATGGCGCGATGGAAATCGGTGTCGAGATGCATTCGCTCTCGAAGACTTACAACATGACGGGGTGGAGGATCGGGATGGCGGTCGGGAACGCAGAGGTTATCGCAGGTCTCGGACGAGTGAAGACGAACGTGGACTCCGGCGTTTTCAACGCGGTCCAGCATGCGGCGATCACGGCGCTTTCCGGTTCGCAGGACTGTGTCACGGACGCGTGCAGGGTCTACCAGGAACGTCGCGACATTCTCGTGAAGGGACTCCGAAGCCTCGGGTACGAGGTCGGGGCCCCGAAGGCGACCTTCTATGTCTGGATGGCGGTGGAAGACTGTATGAGTTTCGCGGCCAGGATGCTCGAAGACGCAGGGATCGTGGTCACCCCGGGAATCGGGTTCGGGGACGGGGGCGACGGGTACGTCCGGTTCGCACTTACGAGGACAAAGGAACGTATCGGAGAGGCAATCCGGCGGATGGAGGCGATCGGCGAATGACCCTTCCGCCTCACCTCACCATAAAGGACGGTCACCTTCGGATCGGAGGTCTCGATACCACCGGTCTGGCAGAAAGGTTCGGGACACCGCTCTATATCACGGATATCGACCGGATCACCGCAAACTACCTGGGCTGGCAGGAAGCACTCACTTCCAGGTACAAGAGCAGCCGGGTTCTCTTCGCGGCAAAAGCGAACGGAAATCCCTACGTCCTCCGGACCCTGGCAGGTCTTGGGGCCGGGGCTGATGTGTTCTCCGCCGGGGAACTCGAGCTCGCGCTTGCGGCAGGGATACCCTCCGGGAAACTGCTCTTCAACGGGAGCTCGAAATCCCCCGGCGACCTCGCCCTTGCCGTAGAAAAGAAAGTGAAAGTCTCGGTCGATTCCATGGATGAACTCCACCAGCTCGATGCCTGCGCCGGGGAGACCGGTGAAACCGCCGAGATCGCATTCCGGGTGAATCCGGCGCTCGAGGTCCCCACCCACCCCAAGATTGCAACAGGACTTGCATCCAGTAAATTCGGAATATCCCACGACCAGATCGCCGGGTCTTACAAGGAGGCCCTCTCGTGCGAACATATCCGCCCGGTCGGTGTCCACTGCCATATCGGTTCGCAGATACTCTCCGTCGAACCGTTCGCCCGGGCAGCGGAAGTGATGATGAAGGTCTCGGCCGAACTCACGGAGTTAGGTGTGAGGCTCGAGTTCGTCGACATCGGCGGCGGGCTCGGGATCCCGTACCGACACGGTCACGAGGTCGCGCCCACCTTCGCGCAGTATGCGGATGCAGTCGTCCCGGTCTTTTTGAAAGGACTAACAGCTGCGGGGATCAGGCCGGAACTCTGGGTGGAGCCCGGGCGGTCTGTCGTCGGCGATTCCACGATCCTCGTCACAAGGGTCAACTCGGTGAAACGGGCGCACCGGAACTTCGCGAACGTGGACGCCGGGTTCAACCTGCTCATACGGCCTGTCATGTACGACTCCTATCACGAGGTTGTCGCGGCAGACCGGGCTGACGGGCATCCGGACAGGCCGTATACGATTGCCGGGCCCATCTGCGAGAC
>JAJRBP010000170.1 GCA_028679405.1 Methanoregulaceae archaeon
TGCAATCATCTCCGACTACTCCATGCCTGGGATGGATGGCATCGAGTTGTTAAAAAGTGTCCGTGCCAGGTACGGGGACGTCCCCTTCATCCTGTTCACCGGTCGCGGCCGAGAAGAGGTCGTAATCGCGGCGATCAACAATGGTGCTGACTTCTACATCCAGAAGGGGGGCGATCCAAAGGCGCAGTTTGCTGAGTTACAGCACAAGATCAGAAAAGCGATCGAGCGGAGACAGGCACTGGACTCGGCAAAGGACTCGGAACAGCGATTGTCGGATATCATCAACTTCCTGCCTGATGCAACATTCGTCATCGACCGGTCAGGCCATGTTATTGCATGGAATCGTGCGATCGAAGAGATGACGGGGGTTGCAGCTGCCGACATGCTCGGGAAAGGAGACTTCGAATACGCGATTCCGTTCTATGGAACACGACGGCCGATCCTGGTCGACCTGATCTACGAGTCAGAACAGGTGATCGCAAAGAACTATGAACATATTATCCGGGAGAAAGATGTCCTTATCGCGGATACCACCCTTCCCAGGCCACAGGGACGGTTGGTTACCCTGGTGGGAAAGGCAAGCCCGCTCTATAACCGGCAGGGCGAGATCGTCGGTGCGATCGAATCCATCCGCGACATCACGGACCGGAAACGGGCTGAGGAAGAGATGCAGGCCTTGTGCGAGCAGCTCACCGCATCCCAGGAGGAACTGCAGACACAGTACAGGGTACTGGCAGACAACGAACAGGCACTGAGGGAGAGCGAAGCGAGATTCCGCGAGCTCGCCGAACTCCTGCCCCAGATCATCTTCGAAATGGATACTCGCTTCAGGCTGACGTTTCTGAACAGACAGGCAAACACTGCTCTCGGATACTCCCCCGAGGATATCATGCAGGGAGTCGACGCCCTTTCCCTCATCGATCCTTCCGAACATGTCCGGGTCAGAGAGAATATCCGGAAACTTATCGCGGGGGAGCCGTTCGAACAAAGGGAATATACTATTCTCAGAAGGGATGGCAGCAAGTTCCTGGCACTGATTTACGCAAACCCGGTCTGCCGCGATGGGAATCTGACAGGGTTCCGCGGTGTAGTCATCGATATCACCGACCGGCTGAAGGCGGAGGAGGCGCTCCATGATAGCGAGAAGAACTACCGGTTGCTGGTAGAGGTGAACCGGGATATCATTTACTCACTGTCTCCTGACGGTACAATTCTCTTCATAAGCCCTCAGACTATGAACCAGCTCGGATATCGTGCTGACGAGCTGGTGGGGCATAACTTCCACGAGTTCATACATCCTGGCGATTCCGAAATCCTTTCCCGCCACATGCAGGAACATTTTAACACAGGGGCGCCCTTCTCTTCGGACCAGTTCAGGGTCCTCCGAAAAGACGGGACATACCGTTGGTACGAGGATAAATCCATCTATACGACCGATTCGCAGGGAAGACAGATTATCACCGGGACGATCGCGGATATCACCGATCGGAAAGCGGCCGAGGATGAACTCCGGAAGAGCGAGCTGCGCCTCAAGTATATGCTCGGATTTTACAGGATGGCAGGAAAGTCGGAGGCGGAACTTCTCGATTATGCCGTGGAGGGGGCGGGGGTTGTCACAGGAAGTCCGCTTGGTTATCTTGCATTCCTCAATGAGGACGAATCCGAACTGACAATGTATTCATGGTCCAGGACCGCCCTGAAAGAGTGCTCGATGCGGGAAAAACCCGTCGTATACAGGACGGAGAAGACCGGGCTCTGGGGTGAGGCGGTCCGGCAACGCCGTCCTGTGATCACCAATGACTACCAGGCGGAAAATCCGGCAAAGAAGGGATATCCCGCGGGCCACCCGCACATCACCCGGCATATGAACATCCCGGTCACAGACAGGGACCATATCGTGATTGTCTCCGGTGTAGCGAACAAGTCGACGGATTACACAGAAGACGATGCCAGGGAGCTGACAATCCTGATGCAGGGTCTCTGGCAGGTCATAAAGAGGAAACGGGCCGAAGAGGCGCAACAGGAAAGCGAAGCAAGGTTCAGGCTCCTGATCGAAGCATCTCCTGTCCCGATTGTCGTCTCCCGTGACGGTTCTCTTATCTATTGTAATATCGCATTCAGCCGTCTGGAAGGAACTGAAGATCCCATGGTACTTCAGGGGAGGGATCTACTCTCCTTCATCGCCCCCGAATTCCGGGAGAAAGTGGCGGGATATATAAGGGCCCGTGAGAAAGGGGAGCCGGCCCCGAGGTACTACGAAGCCGTCGGGATGAGAAGCGACGGAACCCGGTTCCCCTACGAGATCAGCGTGGCCGTTATCCCGCTCTCTGATGGGCCTGCCACCATGGCCTTTATCAATGATATTACCGATCGGAGGCGTGCTGAGGAAGAGCTGAAGGCTGCATACGAACAGCTTGCAGCATCCGAGGAGGAGCTTCGCGGGCAATTCGGGGAACTTCTGGCGAGTGAGCAGCGGATCCGGGAAAGCGAAGAGAGATACCGCACGCTCATCGAACACAGCCGTGACGGTTTTTTTATCATCCAGGAGGGCAGGCTGGTGTTCTACAATCGTGGTGCATTCAATTCCCTGACCGGATATAATGAGCAGGAACTCGTGGGACGTACTCTTTCCGAACTGGTCGCTCCGGAAGATTATGGGAGGCTGATGAAACAGCTCCAGGATCGACAAGAAGGAAAACCTGTCCCTGATACCCTTGAATTTCATCTCCTGCACAGGGATGGCAAATCGAGAACCCTGGTACGATCGCATGCAAGCATGGGGACGTATCAGGGGAATCGTGCCCTGATGGGGTCGCTCACCGATATTACCGAAGACCGGAGGCGGGAAAACACACTCCGCGAGAGCGAGGAGAGGTATCGCAATTTCATTGCCAATACCACGGAGGGTATCTTCCGGATCGACTTTTCCGAGCCGGTTCGGATAACACAACCCCGGGACAACCTTGCCTCGGATATTCACGATCGTGCGGTATTCGGGGAGGTCAATGTGGCCTTCGCCGCCATGTACGGATTGGATCCTGAAGAGATGATAGGAAAGCCGGTCCGCGAGATTGTACCGAACTATGGCGGAAAAATGGCAGACCTCCTGATGACGCCCGACGGAAACACCGTCGAGCTTGAAGAGAGGGAGTTCACCCCCGCCGGCGAGCAGATCTACATTGTCGACCGGTATTTCAGTGTCGTGCAGGACGGGCTCCTGAACAGG
>JAJRBP010000120.1 GCA_028679405.1 Methanoregulaceae archaeon
ATGTCAGGCCTGTTCGTGGCACCGATGACGGTGACGTTCTTCAGCTCCTCGAGGCCGTCGAGTTCTGTCAGGATCTGCGAGACCACGCTCTCCGTCACATGAGAAGAGCCCATGTATGTCCCGCGTTTCGGGATCAGCGCATCGATCTCATCGAAGAAGATTATCGAAGGGGACGCCTGTCGTGCCTTCCGGAAGATTTCCCGTACCCCCTTCTCCGATTCACCGACCCACTTCGAGAGGAGCTCGGGGCCCTTGACCGATATGAAGTTCGATTCGCTCTCGTTCGCTACCGCCTTTGCAAGGAGCGTCTTTCCGGTTCCGGGCGGACCGAAAAGCAGGATACCCTTCGGGGGTTTTGTGTCGAGTTGCTCGAAGATCGCGGGATACTTGAGCGGCCATTCGACCGCTTCCTGCAGTTCCTTCTTGACCTCCTCGAGCCCTCCCACATCCTTCCATGACACATCCGGAATTTCTACGAGGACCTCGCGCATCGCGCTCGGTTCGACATACTTCCGTGCCTCGTCAAAGTCACCGGAGGTAACCTTCAGATCGTCCAGGAGCTCAGCCGGGATCTCCTTCTCGAGATCGATCTTTGGAAGAATACGCCGGAGAGCTCTCATGGCAGCTTCTTTCACAAGCAGCGCGATATCTGCGCCAACGAACCCATGGGTCGAATCTGCGAAACTCTCGATATTGATGTCGTCAGCGAGCGGGACTCCGCGGGTATGGACCTGGAAGACCTCGAGTCTCCCCTTCTTGTCGGGGATACCGATCTCAATCTCCCGATCGAACCTCCCGCCGCGCCGGAGGGCGGGGTCAATCGCATCGGGAAGGTTGGTGGCAGCGATCACGATCACCTGGCCACGCCCCTTGAGACCGTCCATGAGCGAGAGGAGCTGGGCGACCACCCGGCGCTCAACCTCCCCCTTCGTATCCTCCCGTTTCGGGGCGATTGAGTCGATCTCGTCGATAAAGATGATCGTCGGGGCATTTTCCTGTGCCTCGTCAAAGACCTCGCGAAGTTTTCCTTCGCTCTCCCCGTAGTACTTGCTCATGATCTCCGGCCCTGAGAGCGAGATGAAGTGGGCGTCCACTTCGTTTGCGACGGCCTTTGCAATAAGGGTCTTCCCTGTGCCCGGAGGACCGTACAGGAGTACTCCTTTCGGGGGTTCGATCCCGAGACGTTCGAAGATCTCGGGGTGACGAAGCGGCAGCTCGATCATCTCCCTGACCATCTCGAGCTCCCTTCCCAGTCCACCGATATCCTCGTAATGGACGTCTGAAGTCGTCTCCTTCTTCTTTCCTTCCTCAGGTTTCGCGGGGGTCTCCCGGAGCTCGATCTCGGTCTCGTCAGTGACAATGGCAATGCCCTTCGGCAATACCTTGGTGATCACGAAGGTCATCGGGTTCCCGATCACATCGATCCTGACTGCCTGTCCTTCCATCACGGACCTTCCGCGGAGGACACGCCCGAGATACTGCTCACCGCCGATCAGCCTGATCGGCTGGGTGGGTGCGATCACGATCTTCTTCGCAAAACCGGCCTCAAGTTTCCTGATCCGCACTTTCTCGTCGACGCCCGTACCGGCATTCGAGCGTACGGTCCCGTCTATCCGGAGAATTCCCTCTCCGGTGTCCTGCTGGAACCCGGGCCATACAATCGCGGTGGCCTGTTTTTTTCCCTGTATCTCGATCACATCACCTGAGACCAGTCCCAACGACCGCATTACCTCTATGCTGAGGCGTGCAATCCCGCGACCGGCGTCGTCGCGGGCAGCCTCCCTGACGACCACATCAGCATAATCTTTATTTACCATAAGTCCTAACTCCAGGTTAAGATGGCATAAAGTTAGTGCTTATTATATATAAAGTTTTGCGAGTTTCAGAGCTGCCGGAACCTGCGCACTCCACGCTCCGTCACGAGGATATCCATCCCGATATCGTTTGGATCGGTCGGAATACATGGGACTTCGAGGCAGGAAAACGCAATGCCGATCTTTGTGAGGGACCTGTTTCGGGAGAGAAACCTGTCATAATACCCGGCACCGTATCCGATGCGGTGACCTGAGGAGTCGAACGCAATCATCGGTACCACCACGGCAGCCAGATCTGAGGGATCAGCAGGGATTTCATGGCTGACTGGTTCGGGGACCGAAAAGGTGCTGGGTGTGAGGTGCCTGATATCTGAGAGGTACGAAAGCCGCAGGCTGCGGGTCTCCTGCTCGATGATGGGAACGATTACCCGGGTACCCCTGGCAAGAAGTGTCCGGATGAGCGGGTGAGTGTCCACTTCTGAGGGTTTTGAAGCGTAGAGCATGACCGGGTCATGCCCGTCGAGGACGCGGAGGAGCAGGCTCGTGATCTCCCGGCTCTGCTCTGCAATGGTCTTTTCAGTCAAGCTGGCCCGGATTTCACGGGCATGGTTCCTGATCTGCTCCTTTGCAGAAGTCATTTCCATAGATCCATAGATCGGGTTGTGAATAAAGCCTGTCTATGTGCAGCGAATCCGGGAATCCCTCAAAAAAAGCCGGAGTTTGTTCCGCATTCTTCCGGGAATTACGGAAAAAGCGGGGAAGGAAATTTCAGAAACTAAAATGACGGTTCACTATCTTGATGGCACAATAGTCGCCGCACATTGTGCATGCGTCCGTGTCCTCGGGCATGCGTTCGGCCCTGATCTGTTTTGCCCGGGCGGGGTTGAGTGCGACCCGGAACTGCCTCTCCCAATCGAGGTCGCGCCTGGCATGCCCCATCTCCAGGTCCGACTCCCGGGTCTTCTTCAGTTTTATCATGTCGCCCGCGTGTGCTGCGATCCTTGAAGAGATGACACCTTCGTATACCTCTTCGGCCGTCGGGAGGGCGAGGTGTTCCGCGGGAGTGACGTAACAGATGAAATCCGCCCCGTAGGATGAGGATATCGCTGCACCGATTGCTGCGACACGGTCGTCGTATCCCGGTGCGATATCGGTTACCAGCGGGCCGAGCATGTAGAAAGGCTTCCGGTTCGTGACCCTCTTCATGAGGACGACGTTTGTCTCGATCTCGTCGATCGGGATGTGCCCGGGGCCCTCGACGATCGTCTGGACACCCTCGGCATGGGCCTTGTCCGCAAGCTCCGCGTTGATCAGCAGCTCCTGGATCGCTGCGCGATCTGTTGCATCGTGAACCGCGCCAGCGCGCATTCCGTTGCCCATTGAGAGCGTGACCTCATGCTCCTTCATGATCTCGAGGAGGTAGTCAAATTCTGAGTAGAGGGGATTTTCTTTCTCATTGTGAAGCATCCACGCGGTCATGAATGCGCCACCCCTTGATACGAGCCCGCAGTGCCGCCCCTGGTTCCGGAGGCGCTTGACGGTCTCGAAGTTGATCCCTGTGTGGATAGCCATGAAGTTCGTGCCGAGTTGCGCCTGCTCCGCAGTCACCCTGAAGAGGTCGTCCTCCTTCATGTGCACGACCGCGCCGTCCTTGCGCGCCGCTTCGATGAACGCCTGGTAGAGCGGGACACTCCCGACCGACAGGGTGGTTGCTTCGATCACACGTCTCCTGATCTCCGTGAAGTCCCCGCCGGTTGAGAGCTCCATCAGGGTATCGGCGCCGGCCCGTTCTGCCTGCCTGGCCTTCTCTATCTCCATCTCAACATCGTTGATATCTGATGAGGTGCCTATGGAGGCGTTCACTTTCGTCCTGAGTCCTTCCCCGATCCCGCAGATTTTTACATCCCGGTAGGGAGAGACCGGGATGACAATCCGTCCCTCAGCAACTCCCCGGCGCACGAATTCATCAGATACATCCTCTTGTCGGGCGACGATGCGCATCTCTTCGGTTACGATGCCGGACCGTGCCTCAGTGATCAGACTCATGGTGATCAGGTTGAAAAGAATTACAAGATAAAGGCTTGTTTGAGAAGTTCCGGATGAAATTGGGGTTGATCTCTTTACAAGTAAAGTTGTTTTGTTTTTATACAAAAAAAATTTCATCCTTTTCCGGCCGGTGAGAGGGGAATATTTCTTCCCCATAAAAATGCCGGGAGGTTTTCGTTACCCGGAATCCTGCGATGTCGGGGACAATCCAGAAGCCGGAGCGACATCATTGCGAAGACAGAACTTTTTTCGGAGGGACCTCTTCCATAGGTTGAATAAAACAGGCGAACCCATAGTATAGAAACGGTGGTTCCAGCTGAAGGTGAACTACGGCGGCTTCGTGCCGCTCAGTACGGTCGACTGGCGGGGCCGGGCAGTGTGTACGGTGTTCCTGAGGGGATGCCCCCTGCGATGCTCCTACTGTCACAATGCGGCTATCCAGACCGGTGAAGACATTAGGGATACCGGCGAGATCATCGCACTGATCGAGTCTGCACGGTCTCTGATCAGCGGAGTGGTCTTCTCGGGCGGAGAACCGACCCTCCAGAAAAATGCCCTCATCGGGCTTGCATCGGCTGCGAAGGAGAAGGGACTTCTTGTCGGACTGCAGACGAACGGATATTTCCCCGAAACCCTGGAATCCCTTATCGAAAGAAGACTCGTGGACCGTATCGCGCTCGATTTCAAGACCAGGTGGGAAGGGTATTCCCGCAGGCTGGAAGGATACGGTGCCGTCCCCAGGGAGACATATAATTCCCGGGTCCGGCAATCGATCCTGTTATGCAGGGATGCACTACGGAAGGGATCATTGGCTGATTTCGAGATCGTCGCCACGATTTTCCCGGGGAATGAGGGTGAAGTGCCCGGGATCTCAAAAATGGCTGATGGAGTCGATCTCGTGCTCCAGCAGGGCGAGCTGAAGAGGTACTGGGGGGACTGGATCCTCTCTCCCGATGCGGGAGCGAAGAAATCTCCGGTTGGATTGGAAAAATCCAGTCCCAGCAGGCCGCTGACTGCTGAAGAACTCCGGGAGGTCGCAGATACACTTGGCAGGACAGTGAGGATCCGCACACGGGAGGGAGGTGAGGAGGTTTATGAAGGTCATCGGCGTCGTAGGGCTGCCTGCCAGCGGTAAAGGGGAATTCTCAAGGATCGCGAGGGACCTTGGTATCCCTGTCGTGGTCATGGGAGATGTGATCAGGAGGGCAGTCTCCGAAGCCGGGCTGCCGGAGACTGACGAGAACATGGGGAGGACCGCTTCAAACCTCCGCCTGACCGGGGGAATGGATGCCATCGCCCGTCTCAGCATACCCGCGATCGAGGCGCAGATATCGCAGGTCGTGGTGGTCGATGGGATCCGCGGCGATGCGGAGGTCGAGCTCTTCCGGACCTGCTTCCCTCGTTTTTTCCTGGTCGGGATCGAGTCCGGTTTCGACCTCCGGCTCGAACGTCTTGTCAGGAGGGGACGATCAGATGCGACCTGCAGCCGGGAGGAGCTCCTGGAACGTGACAGGAGAGAAATGGGGTGGGGGCTTGGAAAAGCCCTGGAGAGGGCGGATTATCTGGTTAGCAACGACTGCAGCCTTCCTGAATTCGAGAAGACCGTGAAGGGGCTTCTCCTGACACTGGGGAGCGCGACATGACACGCCGTCTCTTTTTCTCCTCGTCGGCAAAGGTCTGGGACTCGATCGAATGGGTGTATGGGATCGAGGAATCCGGGTATGAGGGGTGGGAGATCGTAGCCGATGGGAACTACCGGCTCGAGAACCCGGATGCGCTCCGGCGTATCACCGAGACTCTTGCGAGCACGGGACTCTCGGTAACGGTCCACGCACCGTACGGGGATCTGAACCTTGCCACGCTCAATGACCCTATCAGGAGGGAGTCAGTCAGGCAGATCACCAGCTGCATCAGTCTCGCATCAGATATGACCGATCGCGTCACCATTCATCCGGGATACCTCTCTCCGGTCGGGAAACTTGTGCCTGAACAGGCATGGAGGTACCATAAAGAGGCGCTCATGGAAATAGGCAGACATGCCACGGATCACGGGGTCCTCGCCTGCCTTGAGAACATGATTGGTATCAGGGAATTCCTCTGCCGCGATCCTGATGAGCTCCTGGGTATGACTGAAGGAATCGAGGGGGTAGGGATCACGATTGATATCGGCCATGCCAATACGGTCGGGAAAGTACTGGAATTTCTCCCGGCGGTTGCGAAGGCCGATCATATCCATATCCACGACAATCATGGGACCTCGGACGAGCACCTTCCGCTCGGGGAAGGAACGGTTCCATGGGACACTGTGGGTCACGTAATCGCGAGGGACTACCCGGGCATCATCGTGGTCGAGGGGAGGTCCCTTGAAGAAGCAAGGAAGAGTCTTTCAGTATACCGGAGGTGTTTCATATAGCGGGAGAGACTCTTCAGGTATATTTTCTCGGAACTGCAGGAGCCCTTCCGACTCCCCTCCGTAACCCCCCCTGTGTCATGATCAGGCGCGGCCCTGACACGCTCCTCTTCGACTGCGGGGAGGGGGCCCAGCAGCAGATGATGCGGGCGAGGACCGGTTTCACGATAGACGGGGTCTTCATCACTCACTGGCATGCCGATCACTTCCTGGGACTCATCGGCTTGATCCAGACGCTCTCGTTCACCGGCCGTAAAGATCCGCTCACCATTCACGGGCCTGCCTGGGTGGACGAGTGCGTGAACGAGATACGCCACCTCAGCAGGTTCAACATCAAGTTCCCGCTCCACCCTGTTGAGATGACGCATGGTTCAGCTATCCGCTTCGACGGGTACTCGGTGACAGGCTTCCGGACCGAGCACGGGATGGACAGCCTCGGGTACGTCCTTGCCGAAGATTCGCGCCCGGGGAGATTCGACCGTGAGCAGGCGATCGCACTTGGGATTCCTCCCGGTCCCCTTTTCGGACGTCTTCAGCGCGGGGAGGGGGTGGTGGTCACACGGAATGGTGAAGCGATCACGGTACTCCCCCATCAGGTGATGGGGCCGGCGAGACCGGGGAGAAAAGTCGTTTATACGGGTGATACACGTCCGCTCAACGCAGGAATCATGGAGATCGGGAACGATGCCGACCTGCTGATACACGATGCGACGTACGACGACGAGGATATCGAACGCGCAAGGGAGGTATTCCATTCGACAGCGGGGGAGGCAGGATCGGTTGCACAATCGGGGAACGTACGGATCCTGGCTCTTGTCCATATCAGTTCCCGGTACACAGGTACAGCAACCCATATCAAGGATGCCATGAAAAGGTTCAATGGTACCGTGATTGCCCCCTCGGATCTGGAAATGCTGGAGATTCCATTCAGGGGATAGGGTTTTCTCTGCCGGGAACATCCAACTTTCGCAACTGTAAAAAAAGACGAATAAAAGGTATTTCATATGGAACCATCTGAAGAAGCTGTCGTATACCGTCTGGGCCCATCCTGCGACCTCGGCGACGTGGAGGAGGGAAAGGTTTATGCAGGTCGTGTACAGGGATTTGCAACGTTTGGGACGTTCGTCCAGTTGAATGACCGGGTAAAAGGCCTCGTCCACAAGAGCAACGTAAAAACGGAACACAAGGAGCGGGAGACAATACTGGTCCGGGTCAGGCAGATCCGTCCGAACGGGAACATCGATCTCGATGAGGTGATCATCCCTGTATACCAGGTTCAGACCGTGGAAAAACGGTCTACTGCGGTCCAGCTGGCTGAACTTGGAAAGAAGATCGGCAGGACTGTCAGGATCGAAGGGGAGATTGCCCAGATAAAACAGACGAGCGGACCCACGATCTTCACCCTCGTTGACGAGTCGGGGACCGAGAACGCCGCGGCATTTGTTGAGGCAGGGGTAAGGGCGTACCCGGAAGCAGAACTCGGAGATACCGTGAGAGTCGTCGGGGAAGTGATGCAGCGGAATAACCAGCTCCAGATAGAGGTGGACTCCCTCACCGTCCTCACGGGTCCGGAAGCGGTTACGGTCAGGGACAGGATCGAAAAGGCGCTCGATATCAGGTCAGAACCGCAGGATATACCCCTTCTGGTGGAGAGCGAGGTCCTTACACAACTGCGTCCCGAAATGCGCAAGATCGCCAAGATCATCAGGAAAGCAGTGTTCACTGCGCAGCCAATCATTCTCCGGCACCACGCAGACGCAGACGGGATCTGCTCGGCAGTCGCAATCGAGCAGGCGGTCGTCTCACTGATCCGTGAATCGGGGGGGGATTACGACTCTGATTACTTCCTCTTCAAGCGATCGCCATCGAAGGCACCGTTCTACGAGATCGAGGATATCACCCGGGACCTCGACTTCGCCTTAAAAGACCATGTACGGTTCGGGCAGAAGATGCCGCTCATCCTCCTCACCGACAACGGATCGACCGAGGAGGATCTTCCCTCGTATCGTATGGCTGAAGTGTTCGATCTCGATATGGCGGTGATCGACCACCACCACCCTGATGCCATCGTCGATAAATTCCTGATCGGCCACGTGAATCCCTATCATGTCGGGGGAGACTTCGGGATTACGTCCGGAATGCTTGGCACCGAAGTTGCCCGGCTCATCAACCCGGCAATCGAACCGGTCATCAGGCATATCCCCGCGGTTGCAGCCGTCGGTGACCGCAGCGAAGCTCCTGAACGCCAGCGTTACCTCGATCTCGTGAAAGACACCTACACCGAGGAGGAGTGTAGCAATATCGCGCTCGCCCTCGACTACGAACAGTTCTGGCTCCGGTTCAATGACGGCCGGGAGATCGTAAAGGAGATCCTGAACCTGACAAGTAATCCGGAGAGGCACGGGAAACTTATTACTATCCTGGTAGAGGGCGCGAATGCCATGATCGAGGACCAGATGAACGCCAGCATGCCGCACGTCAAGGAACAAACGCTCCCGAACGGCGCTCACCTCTTCCTGCTCGATGTCGAGATCCACGCACACAAGTTCACGTTCCCGCCACCAGGAAAGACTTCGGGAGAGGTTCACGACCGGTTATGCCGGGCTCATGCGGGTATGCCGGTCGTTACTCTCGGGTTCGGTCCCGATTTCGCTGTCCTCCGATCGAAAGGGGTGATGATGAATATCCCGAGGATGGTACGGGAACTGCGCGACGAGATCCCGGGAGGCGGGGTGAGCGGAGGAGGCCACCTTGTCGTCGGAAGTGTCAAATTCGTGGAGGGTATGCGGGATTCGGTTCTCGAAGGCCTGATCGCGAAGATCGGTCAGGCATCGGTCATGTAAACCTGCCGGCATAACTATACCTATTTATATATCCTAAGAGAAAAATAAAGGACTTTAACTGAGGTTTCGACATGCCTGGAACACGGCGGATAAGAGAGAAGTACAATGAGACCCAGGCGAAAATTATCACCTGCCTGAGCGCAGGCCTTCGCAAGGGAAAACACTACTTTAAATCGAAGTATATTGCAAAGGAGCTCGGCCTCTCGGCCAAGGAGGTCGGGGCGAACATGGCAATCCTCTCGGAGAAATGCCAGGAGCTTGCCATCATCAGATGGAGTTACTCGAACAGTACGACCTGGATGGTTAAGCAGAGAGCAATTTAAAAGCCATGGCGAAGATCTGCGAGATAGAGACCACGATCGAGTTCATTGCCAGTATCAACGAGCAGAAAGACTGCCTGATGTCGCAGGACCAGACCCAGGAAGATCCGGGGTGCCTGTGGTTCAACATCGACGTATGCAAGGGGCACGGCCTCAAGGCAGGCGACCGGGTCAGGGTTACGGTTGAAAAGATCTGATGTCTTCCTGGATATCCCTGTTCTTTTAATTCCTTCGTCTTTTCCATTCCGAAATCGGACCGACGATAAGGTAGATATGGTATCTGAACGCATGATTATGAGTGCGGGGCCATAGGGTAGCCTGGACCATCCTAGGAGACTGGGGGTCTTCTGACCTGCGTTCAAATCGCGG
>JAJRBP010000108.1 GCA_028679405.1 Methanoregulaceae archaeon
TCTCCCGGATACCGCCGCTCGCGATGATCGAGACCTCATTCCGTATCCCCTGGCTCCGCAGTTTTGCATCGACACTGGCGACGGCAGCCTCAACCGGTATCCCGACATGGTCGCGAAAGACCCTTGGTGCGGCACCGGTCCCGCCCCGGAAGCCGTCAAGTATGACTGCATCAGCCGACGACCTGGCAATACCGGCTGCGATTGCTGCCGAGTTGTGGACGGCAGCAATCTTTACAAATACTGGTTTTTTCCATTCGGTCGCCTCCTTCAGACTTCTGACCAGCTGCTTGAGATCCTCGATGCTGTAGATATCATGGTGAGGTGCCGGGCTTATCGCATCGCTTCCGACGGGAATCATGCGGGTGCCGGAGACCGAGGCATCCACCTTCTCCCCTGGGAGGTGCCCTCCGATCCCCGGTTTCGCACCCTGGCCGATTTTTATCTCTATTGCTGCCCCCCGTTCGAGGTAGTTGATATCCACGCCAAATCTTCCGGATGCTACCTGGACCACCATATGATTCTGATACGGGTAAAGCGCTTCATGCAGTCCACCCTCCCCTGTCCCCATGTACGTGCCGACCGCAGTCGCTGCCTTCGCAAGGCTGAGTTGGGCGTTGAGCGAGATCGCACCATAACTCATGTGGCCGATCATGATCGGTGTCTCTATCTGGAGGTTCGGAGTGATGGTAGTTACAAGCTCCACATCATCGCCCTCCCCCGTGAACTCAAGTTGCGAAGGTTTCTTGCCGATATGAGTTCTAAGTTCCATCGGCTCACGGAGAGGATCGATGCTCGGGTTTGTCACCTGGCACGCGTCTAGTACGAGCTGGTCGAAGATTACAGGATAGGGGCGGGCATTTCCCATCCCCGACAGGATGATCTTCCCCGTTCTCGCCTGGTTGTATATCGCTTCCCTGGTCTCTCGGGTCCACAGCGGGTGGGATCGGTAATCAACCGGGTGCTCGGTGAGCGATATGGCATCACGCGGGCACATGGCGATGCAGCGATGACATGCGACGCATTGCCGGGAGTTTACCTTTATTCGATCTTCATGTAACCGGAAGACCTTATAGGGGCAGTTCTCAACACATCGGCCACAGACCATACACTGGTCAGGATCGACTCCGATCTGGTATCGGACGGGAACACTACCGATACTCATGCCCTTACTCTCCCGACGATCGGTTCCCCTGCACGCGGCATAAAGATCGTATCCACATCCGGGTCGAGGGTCCGGATAGCAGCTTCTTCGCTCGAGATGTAAAGCCTGTCTCCCTGCTCCCCACCAACGAGGGGCCGGAGTTTGATCCTGTCGGTAAACCCGACGATACTCTCATGATTTGCGACCACTATTGCAAACGGACCATTCATGAGAGCAGAACCATAACACAGGCGCAGGGCCCGGTGCAGGAGGCGTTTTTTCTCAGGCATGCGATCAATCTCATCCCAGAAAGGAGGTGCAAGCGCTTTTACCGCCATCTCTTCGGACAGTCCGTGCCTGCGAACCAGAAGATCGACGAGGTACGCGACGACTTCCGTGTCGGTAAACATTGTACAGTGATATCCGAAACTCTCGATGTACCGCCTGTTTGTCCCATACGAAGTAATCTCGCCGTTATGTACGACGCTCCAGTCAAGCAGGTTAAAAGGATGAGCTCCTCCCCACCACCCCGGTGTGTTCGTCGGGTACCTGTTATGGCCGAGCCATATATGTCCGCTATAGTTCTGTATACCATAGAAATCCGCGACATCTTCCGGCCATCCCGAAGCTTTGAAGACAGCCAGGTTTTTCCCGGATGAGAACACAAGGGCACCTTTTATCGTGGTATTGACCTTCATCGTGATATTGGTGACAATATCGTCTTCCGGGGTGGTACTCCTCGGCATCAGCGTGGGATTCGGCCTGAAAAAATATCGCCAGGGACGATGAACTTTTCGTATCCTTGGATTATCATATGTCGGGATCTCTTCATCGTGAACAATGGTCCCCCACTGATCGAGGATCTCCTCGACTGAACTTTTTATCTCGTGAATATTGTCATAAAAGACATGAATTGCGTAATAGTCTTTGAATTCCGGAAACGCTCCGTACACTACGTATCCGGCGCCTTCTCCGCTGCCCCGTTCATCCATCATGGAGAGTGCCCTCCTGATAGCAGTACCATCCATACGTTCCCGGGCGCGGTCCATTACCCCGATGATCCCACACATTGTTGTATCACTGATCTCGTTATCCGGGACTACCCTTTAAGAGTACCTCTCATACTATGCAAAATAAAGTATATATACTATTTGTAAGAAGGATAGTTCCATTGTTTACCCGGTTTAACTCAAGTCAGGACAGATCTTCCCCGGTGAAAGTACGATGAAATATGGTGATTGTACATAAGGTGTTTATAAATTAGAGATCTTTTTATCGTTACGTAACCCTTTATACTGTTGCAGGTAAAGGAAAGTCCGGTTTTTTCCTGATTATTAAACACGAAAATTTAAATATAATTCGGTAGAAGCTCTTTTCCATATGAGTAGTGATGTTGTATCAGAGATACTTGAGAGAATCGAAGGAGATCTCATCAGGTTCGTAAGACTTCAGTTCACCGACATACTCGGGCAGCCAAAAAACGCTGCGATTCCGGTGCAGCAGGTCGAGAAGGCTCTGACAGATGGTATATGGTTTGACGGCTCATCCATCGAAGGGTTTGCGAGGATCGAAGAATCTGATATGCTACTCAAGCCCGATCCCCAGACCTATACAATACTCCCCTGGCGTTCTGAAGATGCCCGTGTCGCCAGATTTATCTGCGATATCTATACCTACGGCGGTAAGCCTTTTGAGGGAGACCCAAGGTACATCCTTAAGAAAACCCTGGCGGATGCCGCAAAACTTGGATTCTCCTTCAACACGGGTCCGGAACTGGAGTTCTTCCTCTTCAATCTGGTCGACGGAAAACCGACAACAACCTTCCAGGATTATGGCGGATATTTCGACCTTGCCCCGAGCGATGCTGCCGAAGACGTAAGAAGGGATATCGATACGGCCCTCACCCAGATGGGTTTCGAAATTGAGATGTCGCATCATGAGGTGGCCTCAAGCCAGCATGAGATCGATTTTAAATACGGGGATGCGCTGCTGACCGCAGATCGCGTGATCACCTTCAAGTTCGCCGCGAAAGCACTTGCGCTCCGGGAAGGGCTCCACGCAACGTTCATGGCAAAACCTATCGGCGGGATTAATGGAAGCGGCATGCATACCCATGGTTCTCTTGCAAAGAACGGGAAAAATGCGTTCTTTGACCCGAAAGGCCCAAAACAACTCTCCGATACCGCACTCCATTACATCGGGGGCCTGCTTACCCATGCGAAGGCGATAACAAGGGTGGCAAATCCAACCATCAACTCGTACAAGCGTCTTGTGCCCGGATACGAAGCTCCGGTTTATATCTCCTGGAGCAACACCAACCGGTCAGCCCTGGTCCGCGTGCCGGCAGCCAGGGGCAGCAGTACGAGGGCGGAATTCAGGAGCCCGGATCCTATGTGCAATCCGTATCTCACATTCGCGGCAATGCTTGCAGCAGGTCTAGACGGGATCAGAAAGAAGATCGATCCTCCAGAGAGTACAGATATCAATATTTACCATCTCGATGCCAGGGAACGTGAAAAACTCGGGATCGAGATGTTACCAGGGAGCCTGATGGAGGCGAACAGCTGTTTCATGCAGGATCAGGTCCTCTGCAAGGCGATGGGATCGCATGTAGTTGAGAATCTCGACCGGATCGCACAGATTGAAACTGACGCATTCCGTCTCACCGTCCATCCGTGGGAACTCGACCGATATCTTGCGATGTATTAACACCAAATTTTTTTTAAATTTTTCCTTATTATCCTGGCTGCTGTTTCCAAATCAGCCCGGGATCTGACAGACGTCCGGATAGCTATTCCTCGCGGTCATCCTGGTCCTCCCGCCAAGGTCCTCGAGCGTACCGGTGGCTCTTCCGCTCCTTTATAAATTTCAATCGCAAGGGGAATATCTGATATCTTTGATGTTTCCTGGCAGGCGCTATCATACCATTCGGACTGCCGGGTTCCACGTGAGAAGAGGCAATTATCCGGTGCGATCCGTAGTCCCTGCGTACTTCCAGGTGTTTTTGAAAGGAAAAAAAATTAGTCGAGAAGGATGCTGATCGCTTCATCCTTGTAGGCGTCCATCACATAAGGGATACCTGAGATCTTCGACGCTTCCTCGGTGAGCGCCATCACGTCGCTCCTGCTTATGGTCTTCAAACTGAAGTTGCGGTTCCCGGCCATGATCTGCTGAAGCCCTGTCCTGAACTTCTGTGCATACGTGTAGATGCCTATCGCACCCATAGGGATGTCCTTGAACCTGGCACCGAACTTGTCCCTGAGCTCCTCGTACGAGACAAAGATCTCTTCCGGTTTTGTTCCGTATTTGGAAACAGTCTTCGGGAGGTCGCCATCCTTGATCCACTTCTCGATATTCTTCCCGACCATTCCGGGGATCATGAGACCTCTTCCCATGCATACGGCCTTCACGTGGGGATTACCCATCGCGATCGCTTTGAATACATTCGGTTCGTCAGAGAATCCGCCTGCCATAGCAATATCAGGAACGCGTATCCCTCTCTTCTTTAAGCGTTCACAAAACTCGTACATGAGTGCCTGTAGGTAGAACGTCGGAATACCCCATTCGTTCATCATTGGCCACGGGCTCATCCCGGTCCCACCGGAAGCTCCATCGATGGTAAGGAGGTCGATCTTCGCTTCGGCACCGTACCTGATTGCCATTGCGAGTTCTACTGCGGAATAGGCCCCGGTCTTCAATGTAACGCGTTTGAACCCTACATCCCTGAGGCGATCCACTTCTTCAAGGAAACCTTCCTTGGAGATGAAGCCAAGACGTGAGTGCCTTTCAAATTCCTTGACGGCACCTGTCTCGAAGGCCTTCTGGCTGTCATGCCGTGTCGGGTCCGGGAGGACAATGTATCCCCTTTTCTTTAATTCCTGTGCGCGTTCAAGGGAACGGACTTTGATCTCGCCACCAATACACTTGGCGCCCTGACCCCATTTCAATTCGATGGTATCAAGGTTGTGCTTTGAGGCCACATACTCGGCGGTTCCGAGTCTGGTGTCCTCTACGTTCATCTGCACCAGCATCTCGCCGTAGCCATCGTAGAATTTCTTATAAATCTCGATCCTGCGGTCCATCTCTGGAGATTTTTTCACTTTTCCCTTGTTGTCGCGTTCAAGTTTCGGGTCAATGCCGCAGACATTCTCCCCGCAGACAATAGTAATCCCCGATATTGCTGCTCCGATGGCAAAATGCTCCCAGTTTATCCTGGCGATATCAGTCGATCCCAGGGCACCGGTGAATATGGGAAGGCGCATCTTTACTTTCTTGTCCCATCCGTATTCAGTCTCAGTGTCGACGGAGTAAAAGACTGCACTGTCAGGACCTATCTCAGTCCCTTCCGGCAGGCCCTTGGCACCCATCGCATACCCCTGAATATTGATGTGGGAATAATCGACAGGATAATTCTTGTCGGCCCCGGCGGTTATCTCGCCGAACGGCCCGGGATAGAGGACTTCCCGACCCCGGAAAGTGGCGAGCCATGACTCACAACTTCCCTTGCACCCGTCGATGCACCTGGTGCATATGCCTGACATCGGTGAGACGCTTCTCGAGCGGTTTACCGTACTTGTTGCTTCATTCGCATTCGGTTGTCGAAGATTCATTCTGCTCTCCTCGTTGCTCTCTACTGTGCTCCCGGAAAACCGGAGCAGGCTTGGGAGATCCCAAACACCATGAATATTTTTTTAAACCATTATAAGCACTTGCCTTCCATTGCTTTTAGTTAAATTTAAATAATTAGGAACATAACTTCCTTCTACCGAACAAGAAGGACCGGGAGATTATTCCAGCCTTTACGTTCTGGTGGAGGACAAAAGAGTCCTGCCTGATTGTGGATTCCGAAGGAGTTGTTCCATGGAACAATCCGGGTCGAGAAAAAGATTATGGAACAATCAGAAGCACAAAGAGTGATTGCATGACAATGACAATTGACACCGGGGCGACTGCATGGGTGCTGGCAGCAACCGCTCTCGTCATGCTCATGACGCCCGGGGTAGGATTCTTTTATGGCGGTCTCGTACGGAAGAAGAACTTTATTTCGATGATCG
>JAJRBP010000112.1 GCA_028679405.1 Methanoregulaceae archaeon
CATTTAATGGTGCGTAAACATGAAAAACAAATATATAAACCCAAAACTAGGAATCAGACTATCACGAGAGTAATTAGGCCAGGGCCGAGATTCGAACCCGGGTCGGGGGATCCACAGTCCCCTAGGATAACCAACTACCCCACCCTGGCAGGAATTACCCTTTCACATTTGTAACTGGCACTCTTGAATGTATCTGTCAGTCTCATCGGTAATATTAAAGCCATCCGGCGGTCTGATTTCTCATAGGCCTGCCGTGAACTGATCTCTCGCAACCTGCAACAATTGGTCCACCTCGATCACCTGTCGGCTTTCCAGGACGAGGTTTTTTAAGATCAAAAGATATTTTGGAGGGGTAGTTTTTGTTTTCGGGTGAGTTATTAATAGCCCTGATGTATTACTACATACGGGAGTCCCCAAGGCAGTCTGTGGCCTGAATAGTCAGTGGTCGATCCACTGCTATACCAATACAGTCTGATTGGAAGCGCTATTCACACAGTTGCCGAATGAGGAAGAAGACCATGGCTAAGCAGGAGAGAATAAGGACACCAATAGTCTGCGTTCTCGGACACGTGGATCATGGGAAAACCTCGCTACTTGACCGGATCCGAGGATCGTCGGTCGTCAGCACTGAAGAGGGGGCCATTACACAGCATATTGGTGCGACTCTTGTCCCTATCGAAGCGATCAGGAAGACAAGCGGCACAATGGAACGTGCATCCCTGAATATTCCCGGTCTTCTCTTTATTGATACTCCCGGTCACCATGCCTTCACTACGCTTCGTGCCAGAGGCGGCGCGCTCGCGGATATGGCTATTCTTGTGGTTGATCTTCTCCAAGGATTCCAGCCTCAGACATTTGAGGCTTTGCAGATTCTCAAAACCTACCGGACCCCGTTTGTCGTGGCAGCAACTAAGATCGACAGGGTCCATGGATGGAGAGCAAACCCTGGGGAGTCTTTTCTTCAATCCTTTTCCAGGCAGAATGATCGCGTAAAGGATCTGATGGAAACGAAGATCTATGAACTCGTGGGTGCGCTTTCTGAACTCGGATTCTCGGGAGAGCGCTTTGACAGGGTGACTGATTTCCAGAGAAATCTTGCCATTGTTCCTGTGAGCGCTCAAACTGGTGAAGGGATAGGCGAACTCCTCCTTGTGATGATAGGTCTTGCACAGAGGTACATGGAGGGAGATCTCGCATTGAAGATCGACGGGCCCGGATGCGGCACAGTGCTCGAAGTAAAAGAGGAACGGGGTCTTGGGCCGACTCTCGATGTTATCCTCTATGATGGAACTCTCTCGGTCGGGGATGAGATTGTGGTAGCCGGCCATGTTGGACCGATCGTCACGAAAGTGAGATCTCTATTGAAACCGAGACCAATGCAGGAGATCCTGGTTGAAGACAAGTTTGCCAGAGTAAAATCGGTCACCGCCGCTGCAGGAATTAAACTCACCGCCCCGAACCTGGAAGATGTAATAGCTGGATCACCAGTCCGGGTAATTTCTGGAAACCCGGAAGAAGCGATCGAAGAAGTCAGGAGGGAAATGGAGGAGGTCCATGTGAAACTCTCCCAGGATGGCCTCATCATAAAAGCTGATACAATCGGAGCCCTTGAAGCGATCTGCAAGGAGCTGGACAGCAAGGAGATCAGAGTGATGAAAGCGGAAGTCGGGCCTGTGAGCCGTCATGATGTTATCGATGCAGCGACAATAAAAAATCCGTGCCATCGTGTTCTGCTCAGATTCAATACATCGATCCTTCCCGATGCCGAGGAGTTGACCAAGAACCCGGCGTTCTCTGATTTGAAAGTAATCGAAGGAAGAGTCATTTATGACCTGATCGATCGATATGTCCTTTGGCGGGATGATCTAAAGAGACAGGCGGATAAAAAACGCTTCGAACAGATCGTAATGCCGGCGAAGATCAGGGTACTTCCCAATTGTATCTTTCGACAGAGTAATCCAGCAGTTGTGGGGATCCGGGTTCTCGCAGGAACTCTTCGCACGGGAGTTCAACTGGTTCATGGTGATGGAAAGAAGGTCGGCTTGTTGAAAACGATGCAATATAACCAGGAGACAATACATGAGGCCGATGCAGGCCGCGAGATCGCGATATCAATCGAGGGTGCCACGGTCGGCCGGCAATTGGAGGCAGGTGATGACCTCCTAGTAGACATCCCGGAGAAGCATGTGAAGATCCTCGAGAGGGAGATGTTCACCCGTCTTAATATTCCTGCCCAGGAGATCCTGCTTGAATTCACGTCGATGAGAAGGAAAGGCGATCCGTTCTGGGGCAAGTAGTATTTTAATAGCCATACTTCCTATGTATATGGTACGTCTGAGGTCTCCGGATTCGGGGTTGGCCCCGGAATCCAGGTTCATAAAGGAGATCATGGAGAGCAAACAACATCCCGAGCGGGGTTATGAGTTATGGTAGATTTCAAAATGGTATTGTCCGATCCGAAGACCGGTCGCGCGTATAATGTTACGGTAAGCGGCGGGGCGGCAGGTTCTCTGACCGGCAGGAAAATCGGGGATGAACTTGATGGGGGTATTTTCGGGCTTCCAGGTTACCGGCTAAAGATTACCGGTGGATCGGACCGGAATGGTACTCCTGCGCGAAAAGACCTTCCGACAGCCGGGAGGAGGAAAATTCTCCTTTCCGGGGGGCTTGGATTCAAACCTGTCATGGAAGGACAACGAAGAAGAAAATCCATGAGAGGGAACGAGATTGGTAGCGACTTTGTGCAGATCAATGCCACTCTGACTGGTTACGGCGAAAAACCCCTTGAAGAATATTACCCAAAAGAGATTGCAGCTGAGAAATCAGCCTGAATCATCTGTTTTTCAGGAGGCTTGCCTCCAGGGCCTGGAGAAGATCGCCGGTCTCGATCCGGTATTTTTTTGCGAGAATGACAATCGCCGCTTCCGGCCGGATATGTCCTTCGAAGCCATCTAAGATAAGTTGATTCATCTCGCCTGTTAACTGGGCAGGTGGAATGTTTTTCTCCCTGGCAATCCGTTCGATCAAAGTCTCAATGGGTTCCTTTGGTTCAAGTATGACAGTTGTCGGTTTAAAACCGATCGGGATGTTCACAGTTGAGAGATCGAAGAGGGGGTGAAGCATTTCTCCGTCATATGCCAGGAGGCCGTCTTCAAGAGCTCGTGAAAGGAGCTGATTTGCCTCATCAAGACTCATCCACCTCCTGTCATAGACAAGGAAATACACCACCTCATTTCTTTTCAGCCGTTGTTTCCTGGTAAATCTGAATGGAGCGGCGACCGTCAACATGAGCGACATAGAGATCTCATCCGAAATGTCTCAGATATTTGATGTCTTGATCTTTTCAGGGCATGAATCAATCGGACTGTTTCCTTGGGCGACGGGGAGATAGCGGAGTTCAAGGGTTATTCACTGACCCTGGACATTTATAAAACCTGACGATCAATCGAGCGATTCAGATTAAGGTGGCTGTCTCGAATGTGGTGAGGATTTCAATCCAGATAAGGCTTGTATATCTGATGAAAGAAAGGTCCGACATTGCCTTCACTAGAGAAGTAGAAGGTTTCCGGGATGCCATCGAATTAACTGCCATGATCGTTAATCTGATATTCGTCAAATGCCGATTGTTAAAACAGGCAAGAGTCGTATCCATCATTCCTCCTGCACTTCATTTTCCTTCGATGGATACGACTTGCCAGAATGGCCTCGTAAAATATCGACCGCTTAAAAAATTATTCAGATAAGAATAGCGTTGATGATGCCGTGCTGGCCTGGGCGGCTCATAATTCTCGCCTTGCCCAGTTCAGTCCGAATAATTGCGCCTTTCGTCAGAAGATTGCGTCGGACGTAGTTTGGGTTGGCGGAGTTCTCTTCAACATTTTCAATTTTCACTTTGACGGCCTTTCCAGTCTTCGGATCAGAAACGATAGCAAATTCGGCACGCAATGCGCGAACTTTCTCGTTTCCACCATACGTCCTGCCAATTTTCCGGCGATCCTGACCAATGTGTGTATCAGCCGGTGCGGAACCTATTTCGGCCCTTTTTTTGCCTCGAGCCGGCTTGATTCGGCCGCCTGTTGCGAGTCTGATCGATCTACCCTGCCACTGCATAGTTATTGCCTCAGATCCTCTTACATGCCGGGATTCGACCCTGCCAGAGTGCTTTAAATGTTGCCCTTACTTCTATTTAACTTCACTGTTGACCGCGATAATCTCATCCAGAAGGTCTGGAACTCCCATCCCTGACTTCAGGTTCGTCCGGAAGACCTTCATCCCGGGATGATACCTGTGCATGTCCCTTTCCATCCTATCGAGGTCTGCACCTACGAATGGGGCAAGGTCAACCTTGTTGATCACCCCGATGTCACAGCCTCGAAACATCATCGGATGTTTGTTTACGACGTCATCCCCTTCTGTCGCACTTACAATAACTATTCTCTTCTCTGCACCTAGTTTGAAATCTGTGGGGCAGACCATATTTCCCACGTTTTCGATGAAGAGAACGTCGATCTCATCCAGAGGCAGGTGATTGAGGGAGTGTTCGACGAGATGCGCATCAAGATGGCATTCCTTGCCTGTATTTGCATTGACCACCGGGATCCCAAGCGCGATGAGTCTCTGATAGTCGTCATCCCCGAATACATCACCAGCGATCGCACCCGCCCGAAGCCCCCGATCACGAAGATAAGGAACAAGCCGCTCGATGAGGGCCGTCTTACCTGACCCTATTGCCCCTAGCAGGTCGAATGCCCTTACATGATGTTTTGCGAGATGGCCGGCGTTGGCATCGGCAATCCGATTATTGACGTCGAACAGGTCCTTCTCAAGCCTGACGTCTATATGGTGCATAGATCTAAGGTTGCAACCTACACTGTTTATAGGTTCACCATCAAACACTACGGCGATGAAAGGAGAGCGTATTCTTTATCCCTGCTATTTCAACAGTTCCTTATCAAGACAGGAAGGGAGAAAGGTACCATCCAGCAGGGGGATGAAGAATCCAACACTACCGGACCTCGAACACGCCCTCAAACGCAATGGGATTATATTTCGAACAGAACAGAAGGAGCACCCGTCTCACTGGTGGCGGCATGAGGGAAGAATTGTGGTGAAATGGGATATGAGCAAGACCGAACTTCTCAAGAGAGTAGCCGCACGGCTTGAAGGAAAAAGATGAACAGCTTGTACGATTTCCATACGCACACAACGCTCTCGGATGGGGAGATGCTCCCTATCGAGCTTGTCCGGAGGATGTCTGTTCTCGGGTATAGCGCGGTTGGGATTACTGACCATGCTGATACGTCCAATACTGTTTCTCTTATTGAATCTCTCATTAAGATCCGGGAGTCAGCAGCTCTCTATGGGGTCAGACTGCTCTGTGGAATTGAGATCACACACGTTCCGCCTCAACAGATCCAGGGTCTTGCGAGACTTGCGAAATCTTCGGGTGCCGATCTTGTCGTTGTTCACGGAGAGACACCTGTCGAACCCGTGGCACCGGGAACAAATCATGCTGCCTGTACCTGCGGCGATGTCGATATCCTGGCTCATCCCGGCTTCATCACTATCGATGATGCCAGAGAGGCGGAAAACCATGGCGTTGCCCTCGAACTCACATCCCGGGGGGGGCATAACCGGACAAACGGGCATGTTGCACGTATCGCGGTAGAAGCTGGTTGCATGATGGTGGTGGACTCAGACGCGCATGCACCACACGATCTCCTTCCTGCAGAGTCAAAGGTAACAATAGCACGTGGAGCAGGGCTTACCTGGGAACAGGCAGAAAAAGTGATGTCTTTAAATATCGAAGATCTCCTCAAAAAATGAGAATCCTATTTATGTCTTTACGTAAAATTTATATGCAACCAAATTCAATATAAATAGATTACTAAATACTTCCAGAATGCGATATTTCGTCTGGAAATCTTCCTTGAGGGTTGTCCATGAGAGCTGTAGGTCGCGCTCTACACCAGTATGGAAAGCAGATGCTGATTCTGCGTTGCGATGCAGCGCAGCTACCGCGGCTGTACAGTGAAGTCGTCGATCGTCGAATGAGACCCGTTGGAAAGATTGTAGACCTTTTCGGCAATGTCCAGGCCCCATATGCGGCAGTTGTCTGCCGGAACCGGTGTGAAATCGCGTCAGGAGAAAAACTGTTTACAAAGTAGGCGGGTGAGAGGTAATGCAGGAAGTTGAGAAATTAAAGATCCTCCAGAATGAGAGAGAAGCCCTGAAGAACAGAATGAAGGGCCGTCTGAAAGAGCAGGAGAAGAAAGCAGAGGACCACACCGAGACAGTCTGTTCCGAATGTGGCAGCAGGCAGCTTGTCCATGACTACGAGAGGGCAGAGCTTGTGTGCCAGAACTGTGGTCTTGTAATTGACGACGACTTCATAGACCGCGGTCCTGAATGGCGTGCCTTCGATCATGACCAGCGTATGAAGCGCTCAAGAGTCGGGGCACCTATGACGTTCACGATCCATGACAAAGGACTCTCCACGATGATCGACTGGAGAAACAGGGATTCGTATGGGCGTGCTATTTCCTCCAAGAACAGGGCGCAGTTGTATCGTCTGCGAAAGTGGCAGCGGAGGATACGGGTATCCAATGCTACTGAACGGAACCTCGCGTTCGCACTAAGTGAGCTCGACCGTATGGCTTCAGCTCTTGGGCTCCCCAGGAATGTCCGGGAGACTGCAGCCGTCGTTTATCGAGATGCCGTGGATAAAAATCTGATCCGGGGGCGAAGTATCGAAGGAGTAGCTGCCGCGGCACTCTATGCTGCATGCAGACAGTGTAGTGTACCGAGGACTCTCGATGAGATAGCGGAAGTCTCGCGTGTGTCACGCAAGGAGATCGGTCGGACTTACCGCTTCATCTCGAGGGAGCTTGGCCTTAAGCTTCTCCCGACCTCGCCAATCGATTACGTTCCCCGGTTCTGTTCCGGGCTCACCCTCAAGGGCGAAGTGCAAAGCAGGGCAGTCGAGATCCTCCGTCAGGCAGGAGAACGTGAGCTCACGAGTGGGAGAGGACCGACAGGTGTTGCTGCGGCAGCGATCTACATTTCATCGATTCTTGGAGGGGAGCGAAGAACCCAGCGGGAGGTAGCGGAGGTAGCAGGGGTGACAGAAGTCACCATCAGGAACAGATATAAAGAACTTGCAGAGAAGCTCGATATCGAGATTATTCTCTGAATCCATTTTTCAATAAACGCAACAACTATATCCCTTCGATTAAAAAGTCGTATACTGCGTCCGGGCTAGTAGATCAGGGGTAGATCGTTACGTTCGCAACGTAAAGGCCGCGGGTTCGAATCCCGCCAAGTCCATTGGTTTTTTTTCAATTATCCGGATTAACGACTCTGCTACTCATGCCGGAAAAGAAGAGCGGAGTCTTTATTTCAGGATCTACCCCTTCTGGAAAAGCATTCGATCAGAAGAGATATATGCCCGGAAATGAGACAATAGTATCCACAAGTGGGCTCGTAGATCAGGGGTAGATCGTCACGTTTGCAACGTGAAGGCCACGGGTTCGAATCCCGTCGAGTCCATAAAATTCTTTTTAAAAATATTTGAACGCGACCGTGAGGTCATGTCATGATCAAGGTGCGGTTGCCCGGGAGAAGATCTCATCAAAAATCAGGGATAAGATATCAGATCACAGAGCCCGCCGGACTTCTTCGACTGACATTCCGGGCTTGATCCGGTATCCGTACATCAATTCAATAGCAGATCTGTCAATCCGACCAAGCTGAGTAGAAGTGTA
>JAJRBP010000113.1 GCA_028679405.1 Methanoregulaceae archaeon
CTGGATGTCGTCGAGCCGAACCCCAACTATGCCGGGATTACCGATGTTGCATACACTGCCCGGTTCGATAAAGAGAATATCGGCCCGACGGGACCGGCAACGATTGTGATGAGCGTGAATACCACGTGGGTGCGTGAACATAGCCAGCAATATGTTATTCCCACCGATTTCGATACCGATCCAACCGGGGCCCTGATCAGCATTGACGGGGTGCCCAGGGGAACCACTCCCCTCACCATCCCGCTCCCGACCGGGAGTCACCTCGTCGGGCTCTATATGGCCGGTTACGAATACAAGCAGGCGACGATCAATGTGACCTCAGACAGCATGCGGGTCATCCGGATCGGAGACGATGGTGTATCAAGCATCCTCAACACGACCCTGCTCTGGTCCGATCCCGAGGCAGGACTTGATTATTACCAGGCGTCATCGCCTGACGGCCTCTCGACATTCGCCATTGCCGGTCTTAACCGTCATGGAAATCCCTTCCAGTTATTCACCCTCTTCTGGACCTCTCATGTTAGTACAGGAGGCGGTGGAGGCGGTGGAGGCGGTTATACAAGCAGTCTCGGCAGTGGAGTGGGTGGCGGTAGTACGGAAACCGCCTCAAACGTTACACCTACGCAGACACCGGTCACCACCGCGACTGAAATAAGTGCAGCTCTGACAACACCGGAGAACCGATCAGGTACCAGTAATT
The DNA here is from genome assembly GCA_028679405.1 of Methanoregulaceae archaeon. Classification (GTDB taxonomy): domain Archaea; phylum Halobacteriota; class Methanomicrobia; order Methanomicrobiales; family Methanospirillaceae; genus JAJRBP01. Next base: position 701 of record JAJRBP010000113.1, read on the forward strand.
TCGCATCCACAATCAATCCGGATGAATCCCTCGCCACTGAAGCCCTTGCTGCCCCCCCCACGACAGTTGCCGTACAACCTCCAGTTCCGAATTTTGGGAAAACCCCGCTCGGCATCATTTCCGGTATGATTGTATGGATCGGAGAGCTCACGAGAGGCCGCTACATATTCATCTTTGCTGCTGTTGCGATAACCGTGGTCAGCGTGATTGCGATATGGAAACGCGGCTACATCGGGCAAGAGTAATACATTTATCCTGTCCCTTTTTCTTCACCTGCTCGCTTTCGGGCAACCCGTTTAATCACGGTTCCTGGGAATTCCGGTTACATTTTCCCAAAAGAGAGGGCTGTCAGACCTATTCATCCCTGGTGACCGGGGGGATAGTATATCTACTTTCTGGCAGATTACCCATATAGTCCAGTACAATACCAGAAATAACAGTTGCAGCGAACTGCAAAGGAAGCAGGTGAGGTATGGCTCTCCCACTCTTTAAACGAAAACCCGTGGATATCGAACGAATGAAGAGGGAGAATGATATCCATGGCCTGATCCGTCTTCTCAGGGACCGGGACCATACCATCCAGTGGAAGGCGGCCGAAGCGCTCGGAACGATGGGCGACAAATCCATCGAACACCTCAAAAACGCGTTGAGGGACCCGGACCGCGATGTCCGCCTCGGGGCGGTTGAGGCTCTTGGGCAGATCCGCGAACCGTCAGCCGTCCCGCTGTTGATAACCCGGCTCGGAACGGATCGTCATACTGAGATCCGCTGGGCAGCTGCGCTTGCACTCGGGGAGATCGGGGACCAGGAGGCGATCCCATCGCTTGTCAGGGAACTGAGGGATCCCGATAAATATGTCCGGTATGGAGCCGCCATCGCGATTGATCGCCTTGGTGGGGTGATGCATGAACCCGAAGACCGGACGTGGTACCTGATCGCCAGACAGGAGTGGAACCAGTTGAAGGAAGAGCCGGGAATTTCAACCAAAGCCCTGATCAGTGCGACACGGGACCGGGATGCCCGGGTGAGGACCGAGGCAATAGAGACCCTTGGAACTCTTGAAGATCCGCTCGCCTGCGAAGCAATTGAACCCGCCCTGAAAGATCGTGACACCGGCGTTCTCTGGAAAGCCGTGACTTCATTCCAAAAATGTGGCGTGCCTCCCCTTTACATTCCCATGGGACTGGCAAATAGACCCCGTTTTGGTAAAAATCCGTGGGTCGCGGCATTCCTCAATTTCTTCTTTATGGGTCTCGGGTATAATTATCTCGGCATGTGGTGGGGATTTTTACTATTCCAGACCAACCTGACGATCATCGTGCTTGCATCGCTGCAGATGGGAACCCTGATTCCTACCGCTGCTTCGTACTCGATTTCTGCCCTTTTTTCCGTCCATTCATGGTTCATGGCACGGAGCATGCCGGAGATGTAGGAGGATCTGCCAGATGGACTTCTCATGGTTGAACGGGAGGAAGCCGGATATCCCGGCAATGAAGGCGCGAAGTGATTTCAGGGGTCTTGTTCGTGCTCTTCGCCATGGTGACCTGGAAGTGCAGACGCAGGCGGCCCATGCTCTTGGCGAGCTGGGAAAGGCAGACATCAAACAGTTGGTGATGGCGTTCGGCCGGCGGAACAAATATGTGCGGCTCGGGATCATCGAGGCCTTTGCCGAGATTAAAGACCCCGGAACAATCGACCTGCTCATCTCCGCACTCGATGATCCGAATAACGAAGTCAGGTGGGAAGCCGCCCTCGCACTCGGTGAATTTCATACCACCCGGGCAATTGAACCCCTTACCCGTACATTGCGGGATCCTGACAAATACGTGCGATACGGGGCAGCGCTGGCACTCGACAAGATCGGCTGGCAACCATTGAATGACCTGGATACCGGTTTTCATGCATTCGGGAAACAGGACTGGGACCTGTTGAGCACGCTTGGTGATGAAGCCCTCCTGCCTCTCGCACAAGGATCACAGGACCGGGATGCCACGGTACGGGTGAAGGCCGTAGAAGTCCTCGGGAGCATCGGGAATGGTAAAGCAATCCCGGTCCTTTACCAGGCGCTCAAGGATGAGAACGACTTGGTTCGCTGGAACGCAGTAATGGCGGCACCAAAATGCGGGATTCCCCTGATGCACCTTCCCCGGGGTCTCTCGCGGCGCCCTCGCATTCGAAAAAACCCTCTTATCGCCGGTTTTTTAAACTTTCTCCTGCCGGGGATGGGATACCTCTACCTCGGGCACTGGTGGGGGATCCTGGTCTTCCAGATCGATGTGACCGCTACCCTGTGGCTGTATATTAACGAGGGGGAGACGCTGACTTATGGCACGGCCTTTCCCATCTATGCGCTGCTTGCCCTCCATGCATATTACATGGCAACGAAGATGCCGGACCTATAAAAACCCATAAAATCATTTTACGTGTCCCGATCCGATTCTTGTAGTGCCGGGTCCTTTTCCGGGGATTCAAAGCCGGGAGAGCACACCGCACTGCTTGGCAGGTCTTCATCATCTTCCTCCTCCGGACCGGTCATCTCTCTCCTGAAAATGTGTACTCCGCCGATCAAACCGAGGAGAATATTAAAGTAGAAAAGGACAATCCGCCAGAGCAGGACAAAAATTCCAAGGATAGACGAGGGAATGATCAGGGCGTAGAGCGAGGTTGCACTGATCTCCGCGATCCCGGATGATCCGGGGGTGAGGGGAATCATCATGATGACGGCAATGACCAGCTGGAAAAGGAAGGACTCGAGGACAAACGGTGGCGTCCCGAGCCCCATCAGGAGGAGGGATGCGACAAGGAACTCAGATATCCAGAAGAGCGCGGTGAAAAACGATCCAAAAATCAGTCCCCTTACCGCTTTTCCAGTAAAATGGTTCATACTGCAGAAGAAATTGTCGATCTCGCCATCCGCTTTTGTCACGGCCTTCGCAACTGAGGGACGGTTGTACTTCCGTTCAAGCCAGTGGAGAAACCGCATAATGTGATTCTTCGTCCATGCCGGTCTCTTTGCGGAGAAGAAGACAAGGACGATAATCATGGCCATGAAAGCAAACCCAACCCCCATGATGATGATCAACTCCAGGGAGAGCTGGCGGAGGATGCTCCCGAGGAGGATGACCGACAGAAGGCCCATGATCGTCAGCACGACGCCATCGAGGACACGCTCCATGATGACGATAGCTGTCGCATCGCCCACTTTTACCTTCTCCCGATACAACTCATGAACCCGCACCGGCTCCCCCCCTGCCTGCCCGGGAGTGATTGCACCGGCAAGGAGGTTTGCGAGTACAAGGTTCCAGCAGGAAGAAAAAGGCACGCGATACCCCAGGGAATGTGCCATCACCTGGATCCGCCATGACCAGAAGGTAAGCGATCCAATCCGGAGGAGCACCGCGAGCAGGAGAAACCAGGGATCGAGTTGGCGAAGGTATACGAGGGTGTTCTCGTCGAACGTGGTATATAGAACGATGGATATAACCACGATGGAAAATCCGACAGATGCCCAGATCCATGTTCTCGGATACTTTTTCATGGTCTTGTCATCACACACCCGGTGGCTTCTCACTTGATTCCTGATCCCTGGACCACAGGGACCGGGGTTTTAGCTGGTATGAGGTTATTTGAGGCTCCCTGTTCCCCGGGATCTCCATGGTTGAGGGATAATTTTCCCTGGTATCGTAGTAATAAAGGCGATTTTTTCATATAAACATCTCTGTCGCCACAAAAGGCCCGCAGCTCAGGGGTTTGCCCCCTCCATCCCGTATCGCAGCATCCGTCCAATTCGGTCCTCGCCGTAGATCCTGATGATGTGGATCCGGCAAAGATGGGTTATCATTGTTCCCATCCTGGGACAGTGCACCAGGAGTTCGGGCCCTTACGCCAGCATTCCAGGTGCGGAGAGAGGTACGCATACTAACGTGCACGAATTCCGTCGATCTGAATGAACTTATAAAAGATTAGGAAATATTGCAGCCACTTCAATGTAATTCGTCAGGATTCGATGAATTCGTCCAGCTTTCTGATCATGTCCTGTTCCACTGCGAGAATAACATCGTGTTTACCCCGGAAAGCAAGCAGTTCGCGTTCGTCTCCCGTCATATTTGCAAAATACAGCCGCTCTTTCCGGACGACAAGCTCGACATCATGTGCCTGCAGGATAGCTGAGATCGTCTTCCGCGGGACCCCCGGAGGTATGAGGATGTCATACAGTTCCTCCTCTTTTACGTCT